>JAUIKX010000322.1 GCA_030430515.1 Gammaproteobacteria bacterium
CACGATGATCAGCGCCAGATAGAAATAGCCCATGAAAATACTGGCAAAGAACGCCGACTGTTTAGCTTCTCTCATGGTTGGCACGGTAAACAGCCGCATCAGAATGTGCGGCAGCCCCAGCACGCCAAACAGCAGCGAGACGAAGATGGTCAGCACCTGCACCGGATCGGCAAACGCGGCACCAGGCTGCAGGATTCGATTCCCTCTGGGATGTGCCTGCACCGCCTCGGTGAGCAGCCGATCAATACTGAAGTCCATCCGCTCGAGCACAAGCCAGACCAGCATGGTAACCCCTGTAATCAGGAGCAGTGCTTTGACGATCTGCACCCAGGTGGTCGCCAGCATGCCGCCGAACGTGACGTACGCCAGCACCAGCACGCTGACCATGACGACCGCTACTTCATAGGGCAGGCCGAACAGAAGCTCAATGAGCTTACCCGCGCCCACCATCTGCGCGATGAGATAGAGAACCACCACCGTCAGCGTACCCAGGATCGACACGGAACGGATGCGATGTCGATCCAGTCGCTGCGACACCACATCAACGAACGTATAGCTGCCCAGATTACGCACCCGCCGCGCCAGGAGAAACAGCATCATCGGCCAGGCTGCAAAGGCGCCCAGCGACAGCACCAGGCCATCGAAACCGGCCGAAAAATACAGAGCTGTTATACCGAGAAACGAAGCAGCCGACATGAAATCGCCGGCTATGGCCGTGCCGTTCTGCAGACCGGTTATCTTGCCGCCCGCATTGTAGAACTCGCTGGAGCTGCGTGTTCGCTTGGCCGCGAAGAAGCTGATGCCCAGGGTAAAGCCAACAAACAGAAGGAAGACGATGATCGCCGGCGCATTCAGCGGTTGACGATCCGCCGCCAGTGCCAGTTGAGGAAAAACCCCCAGAAGCATCAAAGTGGCCAGCCCTTTCATGGGCGCTCCCGGCTGTAGATCCAGAGAAACGTCAACTCCAGAACGACAAAGAGCAGCACGAGCGCAACGAAAATGGCCATGCCGCCAGTAATCATCGAGTTGCCAATCGGTGTATTGAGCGAAGCACCCGCCGGCGTCCACAAAAGCACGAAGGCAAAGTAGAACAGCACCGTTATGCCCGCAAACAGAAAACGCAATCGCGTTTTTCGCCGCACGAAAGCGGCACGCGTATCTTTCATGGCCCTACTCCTCTCTCCCGCGCTCTTTCTCCCGGGACCATGCTAGCAGATTGCCAACGGATTCAGGTCACATCGAAGTCCACCAGAACATCTCTGGAAATCGGGTGCGACTGACAGGTGAGCACGTAACCCTGGGCGACCTCTTCCGCCGAGAGTGCATGGTTGAGATCCATATCCACCTCACCTTCGAGCACCCTGGCCTTGCAGGTCGCGCAAACGCCGCCCTTGCAGGAATACGGCAGATCCAGACCCGCGTCGATCGCGCCGTCGAGAATATTCTCGCCGTCCGCGGTGAGTTCGAAAGAGACCTCACGGCCGCTGTGTCGGACGCGAACTTCCGTTGTGAGGCCCGCATACTGTTTCGCACGCTGATGGTGTTTCTCGATGGCTTTCTGTGCGTCCTCCGCTGAAGCGAAGAAGAGCTCGTAGTGAATGTTCTCATCAACGACACCTTCGCCACGCAAGCCGCGCGAAACTTCTGAAATCATCGCTTCAGGCCCACAGAGAAAGAACTCATCGAAGCCTCGAATATCGATGAGACACTGGTTCAACTCACCGCCTTTGCGGTTGTTGATGCGCCCATTGAGAATCGGCGCAGCCTGCTCCTCGCGGCTGAAGATGTTGATCCACTGAAACCGCTGAAGGTACGCGTTTTTGAGCCAGAGCAGGCGCTCACGAAAGATGATGTCCTGAGAGCGACGGTTACCGTACAGAAGTGTCACACGGCTGTTCGGCTCTTTTTCGAGGACCGACTGCACGATGGAAATGATCGGTGTAATACCGCTGCCGGCAGCAATGCACAGGTAGTCTTTTTCGTTTCCCGCATCGAGCGTAGACGTGAAATTTCCCTCGGGTGCGGAGACCTTTACCGAGCCCCCCGGTGAAAAAGCCGCGTGAGCCCAGGAAGAAAAGGCGCCTTCGTCGATCCGCTTGATGGCGACCGCAAGCGGCCCACCCACCGGGCTGCAGATCGAGTAGCTGCGCCGGACTTCTTTACCATCGATCTCGGCACTGAAAGTGAGGTACTGCCCCTGCTGGAAGCGGAACGCACTCTCGAGTTCTTCAGGGACGTCCAGCTCCACGTAAAGCGTGTCGTTGGGTTCAGACTGAATATTCGCAATGGTCAATTCATGCATGGCTAAAAGCTTTTGAAATGGTCGAAGGGCTCCTGGCAGTCCAGGCAGCGATAAAGGGATTTACAGGCGGTGGAGCCGAATTCGCTCACCACCTCTGTATTCGTGCTGTTGCAATGTGGACACCGGGTCGAGCCTGGCGGCGCGATTCCGTAACCGTTCAGACGCTTGCGCGCCTCGGCGTCCATCCACTCCGAGCTCCAGGGCGGCGCGAGCTGCGTGTTCACGCACACCTGCTCGGCACCGGCCATGGTGAGCGCCTCGACGATCTGCCGTTCGATCAGTTCCATGGCCGGACAACCGGAGTACGTGGGCGTTATGGTTACTTCCAGCTGCTTCGCGGCCACCTCCTCGACGTTCTGCAGAATACCCAGGTCCCAGATCGACAGTACCGGAATTTCCGGGTCTTTGACTTCATCGAGGGCATCCCACCACGTCAAACACGCGCTGTTGCGGCGGCGCTGCACCAGCTCAGCACGGGTGTCGGTGACGAGTTCGATCACCCGCGCATTCACCAGCTCAAGTCCGGATGCGCGCGCTGCAGGTACTGAAGCTCGCTGAGCATGTGTCCGAGATGTTCCGTATGGACTCCTTTTCGTCCACCTTCGATCTGCCAGCCGTGCTCGGGAACCGACAGACCCACCCTCGTCAGCATCGCGGTTACCGTCTCGCGCCAGCTGTCGGCCAGCCGCCCACGGTCTACGGCGATACCCTTCGCGGCGAGGGCAGTCTCCACGTCATCCATCTGAAAGAGTTCATCCACGTAGCCCCAGAGCTCTTCCAGCGCGTCCTGGCAGCGCCGGTTACTTTCCTCCGTTCCAAGTCCAAGACGCTTCATCCACTCGGCACTGCGACGCAGGTGATAGCGCACCTCTTTATGCGACTTGCCGGCAATGCCTGAAAGCTGTGTATCGCAGGAATCGACAAGCGCGGTAAAAAAGCCGTTCTCAAACTCATCCAGCAGATATTGCCGAACCATGGTGAAGGCAAAATCACCCCGGGGTAGCTCGACAATCAGCGCATTTTCAAACGCCCGCTCGTCGCGCATGTAAGCGAAGTAGTCTTCGGGCTTGCCGAGCAGTTCGCCGGCATAGCTGTAACACATGCGCGCACGACCCAGGTAGTCGAGCGCCGTATTGGCCAGCGCCAGGTCTTCCTCGAGGGTTGGTGCATCTGCGCACCATTCGCACAGCCGCTGCCCGGTCACCAGCGCATCGTCACCGAGACGGACGGCGTACCGCGCGACTTCGTCTTTACTCC
>JAUIKX010000323.1 GCA_030430515.1 Gammaproteobacteria bacterium
GTCGGCGATCCATGGCGCGTGGACACTGATGTGGGCCCGGTCATCGATGCGGACGCGTACGCGAAGATCAGCGCGCATATCCGAGCAAACCGCATAATCCATCAAGCAAGCAGCTCGGACAGCACCGAAAATCTCATCATACCGACATTGATCGAGGTCAACGGCATAGAAGACCTGAAAGAAGAGGTATTCGGGCCCGTGCTGCATGTCGCCACCTTCAATGCGTCTGATCTGGACCGCGTCATCGAGAAGATCAATGCCAGCGGCTACGGGCTCACCTTCGGCCTGCATACGCGGCTGGACGACCGCGTTCAGCACGTTGTCGACCGCCTGCAGGTCGGTAATATCTACGTGAACCGCAATCAGATCGGCGCGGTGGTGGAATCGCAACCTTTTGGCGGAGAGGGGCTGTCGGGCACCGGGCCCAAGGCAGGCGGATATCACTACCTGCCCCGCCTGCGTCGGTACCGACACAGAGAGCAAACACAACCGCCATCCCACGCCAGAGTTGGCGAACGCCGTCTGAACAGCATCATCAAGCGGCTCACGGAAAAACCGTTCGTACGCTTGCGAGCCTCGATGCCGATGCCTGAGTTCGTGCAGACCACACCCGGGCCGACCGGGGAAGGCAATACACTGTCTCTACATCCTCGTGGTGCAGCACTCTGTCTTGGCCCCGACACGAACACTCTTCTCGCTCAAGCCGAGTGTGCGCTAGCCTGTGGCTGCCCCGCCGTGCTGTTTGGCGGCAATGACAAGCAGATCAGGCACCAGCTTGAAACCTGGGAGAGCAAGGGGCTGCCCATCGCCTTTGTCAAAGGCCTGCCGACAGAGCGCGCTCTGACTGAAGGCAAGGGCTTTCAGGTGCTCGCCTACGCCGGAGACGATCAGACCATGCAATTTCTGCGCAATGCGCTGGCGGCGCGCAGCGGTTCCATTCTGCGCTTCACAAGCGAACCGTGGGAGCCGATGGCCTACCTCGTGGAGCGACATGTCTGCACCGACACCACCGCAGCAGGCGGCAACACCAAACTCATGACCGGAACCGAATAGAGGACAAAAGATGAGCAGATTACTAGCAGTGAGCCTGTTTGCGCTGAGCATGCAGGCCGTGGGAGCCGAGCCATCGCCGGGTCGTGTAACCGGAATCGGCGGCGTGTTTTTTCTTGCAGACGAAGATGGTGCATCGCTCCGGAAATGGTATGAAAAGCACCTGGGTCTTCGCTTCGAATCCTGGGGCGGCGTGGTCTTCAGCTGGCCGGAAGGTGCTCAGCACGATGGCGGCCTGACGGTATGGCATGCTGCAGACGGAGACAGCGACTGGTTCAAACCCAGCACGTCGCGATTCATGATCAACTACCGCGTAGACGACATGGCCGCTCTCATCAGCCGCCTGAGAAGCGCAGGCATCGAACCGATCAAAGGGCCGGAAACCCACGAGAACGGCGAGTTCGCATGGATCATGGACCCGGACGGAAACAAGGTGGAGCTCTGGGAGCCCCACCCTTTCTCAGATGAGACGCCTGAAAACTAAGGCTGGTACCACACCGGCGAAGTCCAGGCCATTTCCTGCACCGTGCTGGGGTAGCTCTCGTCGGTGCAGACGGCGGGACGCTGGTCTTCCGGCAACCGCTGACAATCGTACATATGCCAGCGCCAGGTGGGGTTCTCCACCACGCGCAGATAGTAGTAGGCCGGCTGCGCGGCATCGAAGTTTTCGTCGGTAAACACCGTGCAGAGGCTTTCATGGCCGCCACCGACCGGAGCGCCGCCAGCGTCTACAGAAGCGCCGTTGTCACCCCCCGCAACATCCAGCACTTCGCTGTGCATGGCGCCGTCCGCATCCACCCAACCCTTGATGAGCTGCAGCTTCTGCAGAGGGGTGGAACCCTCAGCGGAATCACGCAACGCCGTTGCGATGAAGGTCGGCTTGGCATCGCTTCCGGCCTGGGGCAGATCGCCCCCCATGGGCACGCCCTGGGCATAACCGATGTCTACCAGATCAGCGCGGCTGCAGGCATCGGCCGGATAGTCCCAACCCGCGAAGAAGCGTGGTGTAATGCGCGGGCCGGAGGTGCCGAACACTTCTCTGCGCTGCATGGCCTCGAAGATGGCGTCGCGAGAATTTTCCATGGCCCACACGCCGGCGATACCGCCCGGATTGCCATCGATACCGCTGGTGAGAAGTCCCGGCTGCAGCCGCTCGGCAGGCGTTGCTTCGCCGGACACGTGGCCGCGCCAGTCGCTTTCCACCGCGGCGCCGGGCGTTGCCGCGTGCGTATCGGTTGCCGCGACCACACCGAGCTTCACCGGGTTGGCGCCGAGCTCCTGGGCTTCAGCCAGACCGACCAACAGCCCGGAGCGCTGGTAATCGGTGGCATGCACACACCCCGCGCCGAGCATGCCGTTGCCGCCAACTTCGCCATCGCACTCTTCGGTGACTTCCGTCGCCTGGCCCATTTGCAGGGTGCCGTCTTCGGCAACGGTGCGGGTCACATAATTTTCCTCACGACCCATGAAACGCACGGCTTCCACATCACAGAGTTCGTCAGGCTCGGCCAGAATGCTGGTGAGGCCGTTGATGCACTCGGAGCCGCCTTTGTGCTGGAAGATCTCCATGATCGGCTCGCGATCTTCACGGATCTCGGCGTAATTGCGGCGGTTCTCCAGGGTCGGGTCCAGGCGCATGTAAGGTGCCATGCGCCCGTTGGCCAGGTTGCTGTTGTGCGGAATCGTCAGGTAATCGCAGCCGTCGGCTTCCGAGCAGGCCGCGTCGAGACCGTTCCACAAAGCCGTATCGTACGGCGCGTCGATGTAAGACACCGGTAGCTCCGGCACATTGCCGTTACGGAATATGACGTTGCGATGGTAGTTCGATGTTTGCGGCGTACCGGTGTACTCATAGGCGACGAAGCTGGTGAACTCACAGGTTTCACTCTTGTCGTAGGCCGCTTCGGCAGCTTCCGCCATCTTCTGCCAGGGGGTGCGCGCAAGCGCCAGGCACTCTTCGCCGTCGTCACCGCAGATCTCCTGGATACGCACCGGGTTCTCGCTGGTGATCACCTGCCCGAGCAGCATCATGCCGGTGCGCTGATCGGCGCGGGTCTGCTGGCAGAAATGCGTGTCGTAGTTGGGCGTACCCTCCTCCCGACACATGCGGCGCTCACCAAGAAACTCGCCGTGATCCGTGACCGCAAGGAAGTCCAGCGGGCGGTCGATGCTGTACTCGCCAGCGGGTTTGCCGTCGTCACCGATGGGCCAGAACGGAATGGCTTCTCCGCGCGCAAAGCGGTTGGCATCGACCGGTGTTGCGCCGGTGGCGTTGGCTGCCGCGTCGAAGGAAAAGTTCGTGTGCACGTGCACGTCGCCGAAAAGCGGCAGGCGGTTTTCTGTGTAGTGCGTGCACGGCTCGCGCTCTTCGGTGTAGGTCACCAACCGCTCAGCAGCGGGTTGTGCAGTTGCCACTTCAGGTGATGGCGCGGCGGTTTCCGGCGCCTCGTTCTCCGAGCAGGCCGCCAGACCCAGGAGAGTGGGAGAAACAAGTAC
>JAUIKX010000324.1 GCA_030430515.1 Gammaproteobacteria bacterium
GTCACACACTTCAAGCTAACGAAATATCCATCGATGGCGGACGCGATACATGGAAGGTCTCAAGCGAATCGAACAGTTTCTCGACGTGCGTGCAGGGGAAGCGCTTTCTTTCTGGCGGCGCAAGGAGAGGGTGTTCGACAGCGGTGGACACTGGTACTTCCGAACCCGGGAGGGCATCGATGTCGGCCCCTACAGAACCCGCTTCGAAGCGGAGGTGGAGTCTGAAGTTCTGAAGCAGCAGCTGCAGGATGCCGCCCAGGACTGCAGCCCTGAAGTGGTTCGGGCCTTCATGCTCGAATCTGCAAGCACGGGCATGATCGGTGCGAACCGTCGGCAGGACGATGGTTTGCGCGCACATTGGCACGCGGATATCGGGGTTCTTTCCTGAAGCGTCATTCCTGAAGCGTCATTGCGCTGGCGGTTAATCCGCCTTTCTCAGTCAAAGAACAATTCGATCAAAGGTCGCAGAGACGCGTGTCGGAGACAGGCAGGGGTGCCTGTTTTTGAGTCTTTCGGGGGAAAGCTGGACCCGTCACGTGTGCTCTGCGACCGTTCTCCTGCTTCACGCTGGATTGATGCGATTCATGTAGTCTTCACTGAGGTGCTGAGAGGGCTGCACAATTTCCACCAGAAGAAGCATAAGAGAACGCCTGGGTCGTCTTTTCGCCCTGCAGCTTGCGGTCATTGGTGTGGCGACCGTGGTCGGCGTGTATCTCACCCAGGTGATCGTCGAAGATCTTCTCACGCGTCAGGCGCTCAATGCCGAGGCAGCCCACTTCTGGGAGCGATATGCCGCCAACCCGGAGAGTGCACTGCCGGATACCGCCAACATGACGGCATACATGGACGGAGGTGCTTCAAAATCTCCACCCCCTCAGCTCCTGGCCGATTTGCCAGACGGCTACCACGAGGTTGCCACCGGCGGCCGCAATCTGCTCGTGCATGTTTCTGTACTTGGCGACAAAACCCTGATGCTCGCGTTTGAAGGCGATCAGGTATCGGATCTCGCGTTCTACTTCGGCGTGCTGCCGTTGTCTATCGTCCTCCTGATGATCTACGCGTTGCTGTTTGTAGCTTTTCGGTGGTCGCAGCGCGCTATGTCGCCGCTGGAACGGCTCGCCGAACGGCTGGAAACCGCCGACCTCAATCAGACAGGAAAGACAGACCTCGAACTCGATGATCTGCGCCGCGACGCAGATTCCGAAGTGCTTGCCATGATCGATGGTCTGGAGCATTTCATCGGTCGCCTGGATCAGGCGCTGGAGCGTGAACGGAATTTCACCCGGGATGCCGGGCACGAACTGCGCACGCCGGTTGCGGTATTCAAAGGCTCGCTCGACCTCATGGAAAAGAACGCTGCGGCCGATTCCGCAGACCTTAAGGCGCTCAAGCGTATGCGCAGAACCGTTCAGGACATGGAGGTACTGCTCGAAAGCCTTTTGCTGCTGGCTCGGGTCGAATCGGAAAGGCTGCCGGTGCAGCGGTGCGATGTAAATCTTTTGCTCGAAGAGCAGGTGGATGCATTTCAGAATCTGGCCGGGCAGCATGACAACAGCCTGATCCTCGATGAGAAGGCCAGAATGACCTTGGAGTGCCCACCGAAGCTCCTGGAGATCGTGACGCAGAATCTCATCCGTAACGCACTCCTGTACACCGAGAAAGGAAAGGTGAGAGTGACTGTGGAAGACGGCGCGCTCAGCGTTGCCGACAGCGGCGCCGGCATGACGCAGGATCAGCTCGATCGAGTGTTCGATGCGTTCTACAGGGGCGAAGGGAGCCGGGGTGGCGGCCCGAAAGGCCATGGTCTCGGGCTGGCGATCGTGAGGCGGATCGTCGATCTGATGGGGTGGCGGCTGAGCCTGGAAAGCACGCCGGGCGCGGGAACTACGGCGAAGGTTGAAATCCGTCCTGAGCGCGCAAGCGGTAACCGCGACCTGCAAGCGTCTCAATAACTTTCTGCTCGAAGGGGCGATCGACGACCTGCCGTAAGTTATACAGGTGGCTGCGCAGGGCGTCTGAGTCGGGAAGATCGTCTCCCCAGAGTTCCCGTTCCAGCTGATCCCGCGTCACGACCTTGGGATGGGCCTGCATGAGCACCTTCAGAATGTCGAAGCAGATGCGCGACAGTTTGAGAGGGTGAGTATCTCGCCAGACTTCCAGCGTCTCGGTATCCAGCACCAGATCGCCCACCTCGTAGCGTGATCGCACGCCCTGGCTGCGGCGTACCAGCGCCTCGATGCGCATTTCGAGCTCCGGCAGGTCGAATGGCTTGACCAGGTAATCGTCGGCGCCCGAGGTAAAGCCTTCCAGTTTGTTTTCCAGCTGATCCTTCGCGGTGAGCATGATGATCGGGGTAGTCAAGCCGGCCACCTCCCGGAGGTGGCGGCAGACTTTGTAGCCATCCATACCGGGCAGCATGATATCGAGCACGATGATGTCGTAGCGGTTCTGGGTTGCCAGGTGCACGGCGATCAGCCCGTCGGCTGCGTAGTCCACGAGATGGCCGCTGCTCTCCAGGTACTCACCGACGGTCTCGGCCAGATCGGCATGATCCTCGACCAGCAGAATCTGATATGCGCTCATCGATAGGTCGCTCCCTGCAAACGGCGGTCGCCGCTGTGTCTGGCAACCTGAACCAGCAGTATAAACAATGCGCACCACGCGATAGAAACAAACGCCAGAGCCGGCGGGTTGGTGACTGCCACGGCGCCGAGCTTCTCGCCGGTGAAGTAGGTCACCGGCGCAAAGCCGCCGACGATCAGCGGCCCCAGCACGGTCCGGTCACGAAACCAGGCCATGGAATGGTTGATGGTCAGCCCCAGACCGAGCCAGAGTACGGCGATCCAGAAAGGTGCGTTGATGTGGCCTGGAAAGGCCAGGATATCAGTTTGCACCCAGATGTTATCCAGCAGTATGCCTGCGCCGACGCAGATCGCTGCCAGCTGCCAGTCGCTGGTTCGGCAATGGGACAGGAAGCTCAGCCCGACCAGCGGCAGAGCAGCGGCGATCGCCGCCAGGCTGTACCCGGCACTTCCGGCACCGACAACGCAACCGAACCAGAGCAGCTGGAACAGGATCAGGTTCGAAGCGATGTAGATCGGGCTCTCTGAGTTCACTTGGAGTACTTCAGCGAGAGGAACTCACGCCGCAGGCTCGCGTTGTCCAGAAAGGCACCGCGCATCACGCTGTTGGTCATCTTGGTGTCCAGATCTTCGACGCCGCGCCACTGCATGCACATATGGTCCGCCTCCATGACGATAGCCAGTCCCTTCGGCTTCATGCGGCTTTCGAGCAGGTCGGCAAGCTGGGTAATCGCCTCCTCCTGAATCTGCGGGCGGTTCATGATCCACCGCACCAGGCGTGCATATTTGGACAGGCCGATCAACGCGGACTGCTCGTTCGGCAGAACGCCGACCCAGACTTTTCCCATGATTGGGCACAGATGATGCGAGCAGGCGCTGCGGACCGTGATCGGCCCCACGATCATCAGCTCGTCCAGGTTG
>JAUIKX010000325.1 GCA_030430515.1 Gammaproteobacteria bacterium
GCAGATCCAGGGTCTTGTCTGCAAGCCAGCGGGCCTGCTCAACGGCGTCGTCCCGCTCCACACCGAGCAGCACCAGCAGGCCGCCGCCGATCTCTGCGATACGCTCGCCATCCACATCCACCGCAGCGTGGCGCACACGCTGAAGCAGCGCTTTCACGACAGGCGGCTCGAACCCGCGCGTTTACGGGCGTTCTCGGTGAGATGCACTTTGCGGATGCGAATGGCCTGCGGGGTGACTTCCACCAGCTCGTCGTCATCGATGAACTCAAGCGCCTGCTCCAGTGTGAGGCGCATGGGCGCGTCCAGCAGTATGTTGTCGTCCTTGCCGGACGCACGGATGTTGGTGAGCTTCTTTTCCTTGATCGGATTCACCGTGAGGTCGTTATCGCGCGCGTGCAGGCCCACCACCATACCTTCGTACACCGGATCGTTCGGGGCGACCATCAAACGCCCTCTGTTCTGCAGGTTATAGAGGGCGAATGCCACGGCTTTGCCCTGGGCGTTGGAGATGAGCACGCCGTTGTTGCGCTGACCAATCTCGCCGCCCGTCTGCGCACCATAACCGGCGGCACCAAACGACATGATGCCCGTACCCGAACTGATAGACAGAAACACCGGGCGGAAACCCATGAGCGCCCGGGTCGGCAGCTTGTAGATGAGGCGCACACGACCATGGCCGTCGGACTGCATATCCTCGAGCTCGCCGCGGCGCTCGCCAAGTTCCTCCATCACTTTGCCCTGATGCACATCTTCCACATCTACCGTCAGACGCTCGTAGGGCTCACAAACGACACCGTCGATTTCCTTCTGAATCACCAGCGGCCGGGACACGGCGAACTCATATCCCTCGCGCCGCATGGTCTCGATGAGAACCGACAGATGCAGCTCACCGCGGCCGGACACACGGAAGCGGTCCGGGTCTTCGGTTTCCTGGACATCGAGCGCTACGTTGTAACTGGCCTCGCGGTACAGCCGCTCCTTGATCTGTCGGCTGGTGAGGTATTTACCTTCCATGCCAGCGAAAGGCGAGGTGTTCACACAGAACATCATGGTCAGCGTCGGCTCATCGACGCTCAGCGGCGTAAGCGGCTCCACACGCTCCGGCGAGCAGATGGTGTCGGAGATCGCCACGTCATCGACGCCGGTAACGCAAACGATGTCTCCCGCCTCGGCGACATCCCGCGCCTCCCGCTCGAGACCACGGCTGCACAGCACATCGAGCACGCGCGCCTTGCGCTGCTTGCCGTGCCGATCCACAACGACCACCGGCATGTTGCGCTTCACCCGGCCGCGGCGAATGCGGCCGATGCCCATGAGACCGACATAGGAGGAGTAGTCCAGCGAGGAAATCTGCAGCTGCAGTGGCGCATCCACGTCCACCTTCGGCGGCGGCACGATATCGACAATGAGCTGCAACAGCGGCTGCATATCAGCGGCCAACGCATCCGGCTCGGAGCCGGCCACACCCTGCATGGCAGAGGCGTAGATCACCGGAAAATCGAGCTGTTCGTCGCTGGCATCGAGGCTCGCGAACAGGTCGAACACTGCGTCCACCGCTTTGTGCGGATTGGCGCCGGCACGGTCTACCTTGTTCACCACCAGTATCGGATTCAGCCCGGCCGCGAAGGCCTTTTGGGTAACGAAGCGCGTTTGCGGCATGGGTCCTTCCACCGCATCGACCAGCAACAACACCGAGTCCACCATGGACAGCACCCGCTCCACCTCGCCGCCGAAGTCTGCGTGGCCGGGCGTATCGACGATATTGATGGTGTACTCACCATACCGAATGGCCGTGTTCTTCGAGAGTATGGTGATGCCACGCTCCCGCTCCAGGTCGTTGGAGTCGAGCACGCGCTCGCCGCCGGCGGACAGGGTGCCCGTCTGTTCGAGAAGCCGATCCACCAGCGTCGTCTTGCCGTGATCCACGTGGGCGATAATTGCCACGTTGCGCATCAATTCTTTGCTCACTACACTCCCGCGCCCGTAAATTTCTCGGCTGGGCCTGCCAAAAGGCGGGCGATTATGGCGGAACAAAGAAAAGCTGTCGCGCTCATCTCCGGAGGGCTCGACTCCATGCTGGCGGCGCGCGTGGTCATGGACCAGGGCGTGATCGTCGAAGGGGTGAACTTCTTCACCGGCTTCTGCGTGGAAGGTCATACCCATGCCATCCGCCAGAAAGACCGTGCCAAACCGAAGCGCAACAACGCCCTGTGGGTGGCTGAGCAGCTTGGCATCAAGCTGCACATCATCGACGTCATCGAAGAGTACAAAGACGTTCTGCTGAACCCCAAGCACGGCTACGGCAGCAATATGAACCCCTGTCTCGACTGCAAAGTGTTCATGGTGAAGAAAGCCTGTGAGCTGTTCATGAATGATGGATTCATGGAGGAGCACGGCTTCGACTTCGTCATTACTGGAGAGGTGATCGGCCAGCGACCAAAGAGCCAGCGGCGGGAAACCATGCCGGTTATCGCCCGGGAATCAGGCGCCGACGACCGCCTGCTGCGGCCACTCTGCGCAAAACTGCTGCCGGCGACGCTGCCGGAACGGGAAGGCTGGGTCGATCGCGAAGCGTTGCACGGTTTTCACGGCCGTAACCGCAAACCGCAGATGGCGCTTGCCCGGGAACTTGGCTTCACCGATTGGGCGCAGCCGGCGGGCGGCTGCTGTTTTCTCACCGACGAGAAGTATTCCGACAAACTGGTGGATCTCTGGCAGGCACGCGGCAGCCGCGACTACGAGCTCGACGACATCATGCTGCTCAAGGTGGGCCGCCACGTTCGGCCGAACGAGCGTTTCAAGATGATCATCGGCCGAGAAGCCGGTGAGAATGAGTTTCTGTCAGGCTACAAATACCGATATGCCGCCCTGCATACCGCCAGTCACCGGGGTCCGCTGTGCCTCATCGATGGTACGCCCACGGCAGAGGATGTGCGGCTCGCAGGCCGTATCGTTGCCCGTTACGGTCAGGGACGGACCGCAGCCAGCGTAACGGTAAACCTCGAGCGGCCGGACGGCACGGGCGAGACGTTTGAAACCACGCCGCTGCCTGCCAACGAGCTGCCGGAACGCTGGCATGTCTGACCCCGAAGGGCACACCCTCGACACCCGAGGGCTCCTGTGTCCGCTGCCGGTGATCCGAACCCAGGATCGCATCCGCACGCTCGCGCCAGGAGACATACTGCATGTGCTTGCCACCGATCCTGGAGCGCTGCACGATATTCCCGCCTGGTGTCGCGTACACGGCCACGAGTTTATCGGTGCGCATACGCAGGGACGGATATACACACTCACCGTCAGAGTGCAGGATGCCTGACAAGCACCATTTTGGTGCGTTCACGGCGCAGCCGCGCCAATTTGGTGCGTATGCAAGTACTCACTTACAACAGAGCCGCTGAACAGAGGGCGAGCAACACGAATTGATGCTGGCATGGAACTTGCGATTCCATGCCCCGGAAGATTCCAGGAATCGCGCGACCAGGGGGACG
>JAUIKX010000326.1 GCA_030430515.1 Gammaproteobacteria bacterium
GCAGGGGGTGGGCCAGCTCCGGGACCCGCGACAACCAGCCATCCCGCTCCCTCAGCGCCTCACGAACCAGGCGGAACTCCAGATTTTCGAGATAGCGTAACCCGCCGTGCAGCAGTTTGGACGAGGCACGGCTGGTACGCTGCATGAGCGCTTCGCGTTCAAAGAGGGTGACGTCATGTCCCTGCTGGCAGAAAACCCAGGCGCAACACAGGCCATTGACGCCGCCACCGACCACTGCAATCTTCACGTCGTTGCTCCTTCTCTGATGAGCGCCAGTTTTTGGCTGCGCGATAATTTTTTTATCGCCACCTCGCGCCGGGAGGCCGTGCTTCTATCGGCCGCAGATTCGGTATAGCACAGCCGGGAAGGCGCCCGACCGCGAAAGAACTTGGCACCTGCCCGGCCCGTGGCGTGTTGACGCCAGCGTCGCTCCAGGTCCGTGGTGATGCCTGTGTAGAGCGTTCCGTCGGTGGCCTCGATGATGTAGACCGTCCAGCTCACGCGCTGGCGGACACGCCGCTCTCTGTCTGCGGATCTCCGGCGATCCGCGTGTGGTACATCACCCGCGGCCTGGTCATGTCCCACGGCCGCGCCCGATGCATGAGGCAACGATTGTCCCAGACCACCGCATCGCCCACACGCCAGCGGTGCTCGTAGATGCGCGGCGGCTGGCAGGCAGCCTCAATGAGCTCGTCGAGCAATGCTTCTGAAGCCTGCTCGGTGAGGCTGGGAATACCATAGGCATGACGACCCACGGCAAGCGCCGGTCGCCCGGTCTCCGGATGCACTTTCACGAGCGGCCGCAGCGGCGGCTCCTGACCGTCGAAGCCATAGGTGTAGTCCGCTCCCTGCCGGGGTCGATGGCCGACCTTCGCCTGGCTGTAGTAAAGGGAATGGTAGGCACAGAGCCTTTCGAGCTGCGATCGTTTCGCCGGGGCCAGCGCATCGTACGCTGCACGCATATCCGCCCACTCCGTACCCCCATCGCGTTCAGGCACCACATGCGCAGTGAAAACCGCTCCCTTCGCCTGAACCGGCATGTACGTGCTGTCGCAGTGCCAGCCCATATTGCCACGGAGTATGTGCACGACGTCGTCCGTTCCGTCGTCGTTGCGCAGCGAGCCGTCGCGACGCACGTTGCTGATCGGCGTGGTGTCGAATTCCAGCTCACCAAAGCGCTGTGCAAACCGACTCTGAGCTGCGTTATCGAGATGCTGCTCTGGAAAGATCAACAGGGCATGTTCCAGCCACAAAGCATAGAGCGCCGCGAAGTCATCGTCGGTCAGCGTTGCAAGCTCAATGCCTTCAACAACCGCACCAAAAGTGGCGTCCAGGGGTTTTACCGACCATCGCATGCTGCTAACTCCTCAACCGCCCCCTCATCAGCCGGAGGAACGCCTTTTCTGCGGCACCCCGACGTGGCCTTCACCGCGGGCTTCGGCAAGCAGAACCTGCCGCCGTCTTTCTTCGAAGCCGGTCCGGGACGCTGCGTCGCGCTCATCGATACAGTGCGGGCAGCTGACACCGGCTACGTAGTGCTCGCTGCCGAGATCATCAGCAGACAGTGCCCTGCGGCAAGCGAAACACTGCTCGAACTGCCCCTCACGAAGGTCCGCATCAACCGAAACCCGCTGATCAAAGACAAAACACTCGCCCTGCCAGCGGTTCGACTCGGGATCGACGTCTTCGAGGTATTTGAGGATACCGCCGTCCAGCTGATACACCGCCTCGAAGCCCTCGTCGAGCATGAACGCTGTAGCCTTCTCGCAGCGGATACCACCGGTGCAGAACATCGCCACCCGCGGTGTTTTTTCCGGGTCGAGATGCTGCCGCACGTACTCGGGGAACTCCCTGAACGTGGTGGTCTTCGGATCCACAGCACCGGGAAAGGTACCAATGGCGTATTCGTAGCTGTTACGGGTGTCGATCACCAGTACGTCCGGGTCCTCGAGCAGTTCGTTCCAGCGCTCGGGGCTGACATGTTCCCCGGTGTGTTCCGCCGGCCGGATACCGTCGATGCCGAACGTGACGATCTCGCGCTTCAGCTTGATTTTGAAACGATGGAAAACGAGGTTGTCCTGATCGGCGGTGGAGTACTTTTCCTTCAACTCTTTGAGCGCAGGAACCTGCCGTACTTCGTCAAGGAAGGTCTCGAGCGCATGCCTGCTGCCGCACAGCGTACCGTTGACGCCTTCGTTCGCCAGCAGAATGGTGCCCCTCAAACCAAGCTCCGGACCACGCACCAGCCATTTCTCGCGAAGTGTCTGAATATCATCCAGGTCAGAGAACAGATAAAACGCTGCAACATCCATCAGAATTGATCACCTTTCTGCGCATGCGTCACACTGCCATCTCCACCTGCACAAGGGGGTGACATTGGCGCATTACCGTGGCGGGCCCGCCACTCTTCTTCTGTGTAGGGGTGCACTGCCAGCGCATGCATCCCGCCGGCGAACTCGTCGGCGAGCACGTCATTCACCCGACGATGGCGGTCGAGGCGGCGTTCACCCGCGAACGATTGTGAAACCAGCACCACTTTGAAATGGGACTCTGCGCCGTCTGGCACATTGTGCCCGCCGCTTTCGTCCAGCACTTCGAGGTGCGCAAGCGGCATAGCCGCATCCAGCGCCCGTTCAATTCGTTCCTGTCGTCCAGCCATAAAAAGATTATACCTCGATGAGCACGAGAGACACGTTGTCGTAGCCGCCCCCTTCCAGCGCCGCCGACACGAGCGCATCCGCCAGTTCATCGAGCGCATAGCCGCAATGAAACAACTCCTGCAGGGGGGCATGGCGGACCATATCGCTCAGACCGTCGCTGCAGAGCAGAAACAGATCGCCGATTTTGAAATCGATATCCCTGAGCGTCACGTCAAGCGATTCGCCCAGGCCGATCGCCTGGGTCAGTACGTGACGGTTCGGCGCACTGTGCGCCTCCTCTTCACTGATCAACCCCTCGTTCACCATCTTCTGTACGACGGAATGGTCGTCGGTGAGCCTTTCGAGCACCTCGCCGTCGAAACGGTAGGCTCTGGAGTCACCCACATGAGCGACCAGCGCGTTCTGGTCACCGGTGTGGCACCACACGACGAGGGTCGTGCCCATCGGCCTTTTAGGCGCACGTGAAAGATTGCGCTCGAATATCTCCCGGTCCGCCGACCGAACCGCCTGCTCGATGCGGGCGGCTTTGCGGTTGCGCCGCTCCTCGAGCACCTGGGCGACGACCCGCGAGGCCTCGCGGCTGGCCACTTCGCCCGCGGCCAGGCCACCCATACCGTCTGCCAGCACGGCAAAGCCGCTTTCCTGGTGAATTTCCACGTAGTCCTCGTTGCCATCACGAACGCGTCCGACATCCGTTCTACTGACCATCCGCATCTTTATCTGGATTTCGTTAAACTTCGCGGCCGATTCAAACACATTTTGACCACCGGGAGACCTGAGCGCTGATGCTGGCCCTACTTTCTCCGGCCAAGACGCTGGATTTCGA
>JAUIKX010000327.1 GCA_030430515.1 Gammaproteobacteria bacterium
CTGAGCGCCCGCTGCAGCTGCGAGGTGAAGCCGGCTGCCGGATAGCCGAGGGAAACCGCGATGCGGTTGCCCTGCATCTGCACGCGGGCACCCAGCTCGCCCCAGGATCGCTTCAGGTACGGATCGGGAAATTCTTCGATTCTACTCACGCTACACCACTGGCTCTGGATGGATGGGGCGCGCTATTGTACGGAAAAGGTCTTTCAGGGGAAAAAACATGAAGCTCGGTGTAGTGGTAGGGCAACTCGGGCCCACCGGCGGAGAACACATCATCAATCTGGCCAAGGATGCGGAAGCACTGGGCTACCACACCATCTGGGCGCCGGAAATCTACGGCGCCGATTGCTTTACACCGTTGTCGTGGATCGGTGCACACACGAGCCGCATTCAGCTGGGCACTTCCATCATGCAGATCTCCGCGCGCACCCCTGCCAGTGCGGCCACGCACGCGGTGGCGCTGGACTACCTTTCAGGGGGCCGCCTGGTTCTGGGCATCGGCGTGTCTGGGCCGCAGGTGGTTGAAGGCTGGTATGGCCAGCCCTACCCCAGGCCCCTGGCCCGCACCCGCGAATGGATGAACATCTTCCGCCAGATCGTTTCCCGCGAAGCACCTGTGAGCTTCCAGGGCGAGCACTATCAGATGCCGCTTCAGGGCGGCACCGGCCTTGGCAAACCGCTCAAGCTCATCCAGCACCCGGCGAGAGAACACATACCTGTTTACCTTGGCGCGGAAGGGCCGAAGAACGTTGCCCTGGGCGCCGAGCTCTGCGACGGGTGGATCCCCATGTTTTTCTCGCCGCAGCGTATGGACAGCATGTACAGCGAGGCCGTGAAGATCATGAAAGATGATTTCGAGGTGGCTGCAGTGGTTCCCGTCGTGATCGACGACGACGTCGATCGAGCCCGGTCGCAGGTGAAACAGAACGTCGGCTTCTACGTTGGCGGCATGGGCGCGAAAACCTTCAACGTGCACAAGGACCATGTCACGCGCATGGGCTATGGTGATGCGGCCCAGGAAATCCAGGACCTGTTCATGGCCGGCAAACGGGACCAGGCGTTCGCTGCGGTACCGGATGAGCTGGTCGATGAGATCGCTTTCTGCGGGCCGAAAGACCGCATTCGCGAGTTGATGGGCAGTTGGAAAAACAGCCGGGTCACGCAGATCAGCATCGGCACGACCGACCTCGACACGCTCCGATTTTTCGCCGAAGAGATGCTCTGAACGCGACCCGGATCACGTTGAACCCCATGTTCTGGGGATTCATCGTACGTCCGCGATGCTCTTGAATGGATGGATACATCCATTCAAGAGGAGCAACTTCATGCGGTACGTACCGTTCGTTATCTTTCTTATTTTCTCCGCATCTGCCTGTGCAGAAACCCAACCATTCAGTTGCGATGCACAGCCGCTCACGGCCCGGATCGGCATCAAGGAAAAGATACCCGCAGAAACCGGCGGTTCGGAAAGCGGCTGGGTACGTCGAAGCGACGTCGAGGCAAAACAGGGTTGCATCTACACGCTGAAGGAAGAAAACCAGTTCGTGGTATTCACCTTTCCCAAAACGGTCCGAAAGAATCTCTACGAGAGAAAGTGCACGCTGGCGGATACCGGCGAGCCCGTGCCGTTTCATTTTCACGCACTGTCTAAGGAGGGCATTCTGAACGGCGCGGACATCATCATTCAGTGTCCCGCCGACAAAGCCCGATATCCGGAACAATGCAGCTACAAAAAGCGCCGGCAGCGCCACTCCGAACTCTACCAGGCCGAACTCGGAGCCGATCGCATCATGGTCAACTACGGTCTCAAAACCCTCGACGTCACCCGACCCGGCTCTGAGGATTACGCCGGCCGGAAACAGCTGTGCGTTCTGCAGAAAAGCGGGGAAGCACCTGGCACCGTTCTGGCTGCATTCGAGGTCGATGCACTCTATCCATCCTGGTACCAGGCGCAGTAACGACCGCTCTCAACGCGGTACGTTCGAGCGTACCGCGCATCAGGCGGTGATTTATGGCGTCTCCTTTGGGTATGCTGGCCATTAGAGCAACCCAGGAACCCCTGATGAAGTACGTCGTGATGACCTGCCTCGCCGTGATTTCGATGAGCGCTTCCGCAGCGTCGCAACCCGTTACCGAAAAGCCTCTGCTCCACGGCCGCCAGTGGGTCGCCATCACCGGCAAACCGCTGGCAGCCACCGCTGGGGCGAAGCTGTTTCTGAGCGGTGGGAATGCCGTCGATGCCGCCTGCGCGATGTTGGCCGCCACCGCAACGATGTGGGATGTACTCGGCTGGGGCGGCGAGACCCAGGCGCTGATCTGGCATCCGGAGAAGAAAAAGGTCATCGGCATCAACGCGCTGGGCGTGGCCCCGACCGGGGCTACCGCCGAGTATTTCAAATCACAGGGCATGGAATACCCACCGGAGTACGGCCCGCTGGCTGCGGTCACTCCCGGCACGCCCGGGGGGCTCTTGACCATGCTCGCTGAGTACGGCACCAAATCTCTCGCAGAAGTGCTGGCGCCGGCCATCGAGATGGCACACGACGGCTACCCGCTGGAGTGGCAGTCGGTCTACCTGATCGACCGGTTCGAGCAGGAGCTGCGCAGCTGGCCGGCGTCGGAGAGGATCTTTTTCCCGAACGGCCGCAAGCCGGAAATCGGCGACGTATTCGTGCAGAGGGATCTGGCCCGGACGCTGAAACGCCTCGTCGCTGCCGAACGGCAGGCACTGGAGGCGGGTGCGAGCCGCAAGGAAGCGATCTCAGCCGCCTACGACCGCTTCTACACGGGCGACATCGCAGAAGCGCTCGTAGAAGGGACGCAGAAACTCGGTGGCCTGATCACGCGTGAAGACCTCCGCCGTTGGCGGGTGCGCGTGGAAACGCCGGTCACGACGCGCTACGACGGCATCGATGTGTACAAGCTGACAAGCTGGACCCAGGGTCCGATGATGCTGCAGACGCTGAATATTCTCGAGCACACCGATTTCGCCGGGAAGAGCTACAACTCGGCTGACTACATACATCTCCTCTACCAGGCCATGAGCCTGGCGTTCGCTGACCGGGATTTCTATTACGGCGACCCGTACTTTCCCCCGGAGGAACCAATCGCCGGCCTCCTTTCGAAGGCTTATGCGAAACAGCGAGCCGCGACGATCAACCGCTCAGCGAACAATCCGTTCATCAAACCGGGTGATCCCTATCCCTTTCAGGGTGGCAGCAATCCGTTCAGCGACCTGCTCGAGAAGTGGACCAATACCGCAGACCCAGACGGTACCGCGCTGCCACCATGGCAGGTCGCCGAAGCAACACCCAGGAGCGCATCGGAGTTCGAGCGCACCGCATCGCTCGGCACTACCGCCATACAGACAGCGGATGCCGAGGGCTGGGTGGTTTCGGTAACCCCCTCCGGTGGTTGGATTCCAGCCGCT
>JAUIKX010000022.1 GCA_030430515.1 Gammaproteobacteria bacterium
CGGTGCTGCGATTCGGTTGAACAGGCCCCGCGACTTTGCATTGACCGAGCGCCTTCGGTCCGACTGGCCTTTCCGGGCATCCAGGGTGCCCGGCTTCTATGGCTGGATCATTGCCCTGTTCACGACGCTGGGCATGTATATGAGCATTCCCGGCCAGACCATGGGCATGGCGGTGTTTGCCGATGAATTCATCGACGCGTTCGGTCTCAGCCGCACGGAGCTTTCCACCGCCTACCTCTTCGGCACCACGGCCAGTGCATTCTGCCTGACCCACGCGGGACGCTGGTTCGACCGCTACGGTGCGCGTTTCATGATCTGTGCGTCGAGCCTTGGCCTCGCGACGACGCTCCTGTTTATCAGTACTGCCATTCGGCCCGGTATGTTTGCGTTTGCGCTCATTCTCGCCGGCTACTTCGGCGTGCGATTCTCCGGGCAGGGTGTGCTCACCAGTGCCTCCCGCAATGTGCTGTTGTTGTGGTTCGAGCGGCGACGCGGGCTCGTGAGCGGTACGAGCGGGGTGTTTGTTTCTCTTGGCTTCTCCATCGCGCCGCTGGTGATCGCGATGATGATCGACACGTGGGGATGGCGCGGCGCGCTCTGGGTGATGGCCGCGGTCGTGGGTGTCGCGTTTTTTCTGCTGGCGCTGCTGATGGTGCGCGACCGGCCGGAGGTCTGTGGCCTGCGGCCGGACGGTGATGTCGCCGAAGATCAGGAAAAATCCGCGGCGCGGCGCGAAATCGTCCATATGAGCCTCGAGCAGGCGCGGCGCAAGCTCGTGTTCTGGGTCTACTCGTTGTCGCTGTCGATGCACGCCATGTTCGGCACGGCGGTGACGTTCCACGTGGCGGCCATCTTCGAGGAAGCAGGACGAACCCGGGTGGAGGCGTTCGGCTACTTTCTGCCGGCAGCTGTGGTGAGCGTGGTGACCAATTTCACTGCGAGCGCCATCGCCGACCGCAGCCGTCTGAAGCCGTTTCTGGTGATCATGCTGGTGGCATTTGTTCTGGGTGCCTTCGGTCTGACGCGCCTGTCCTCATCGTTCGGCTACTGGAGCCTGGTGGTCGGTTTCGGAGTGGGCGGAGGTCTGTGGGGCATGCTGGCCAACCTCGCATTCGTGCGCCAGTTTGGTACCCGGCACCTTGGTGCGATCAGCGGTCTCAATACGTCGATCACGGTGTTTGCCAGCGCCATCGGCCCGGTGCTCTTCTCGCTGGCGAACGATACCTTCGGCAGCTTTCAGGCTGCGGCCTGGGGTTGTCTCGGCCTGCTGGTGGTGCTGGTCGGGCTGGCGGTGTTCATCCGCCAGCCGATGGATGTCAGGCCTGTAGTTTAGACAGGCAATCTGCAGCGAGGGCTCTCGCTCTGTTGTCGGTATCTGCTTCTGCGTAGCACCTCAGCTCCGGCGCGTTGCCGGAGGGTCGCAGATGCACGATTTCACCGTTTTCGAAGGTCAGACGGAGCCCATCGGTTCGGTCGCTGTTCACCGCCGGGCGATCGAACAGCTTCCCGACGGCTTCAGGTGAAGCGTCGAGCCGTTCCAGCAGTTCGCGGCTCGATTGGGTTGGGAAATTCTGCAGCCGGTCGCTTGCGGTAAAACGTGCGGGCAGGTCTGCACTGAGCGCGGAAAGCGGCTTGCCGGCGGTGCGAGCTGCCGCGAGCAGCGCAAGCATGGGGAGTACGGCATCCCGGGTGGGCAGCGGCGCGAGGCTCTGTCCGTCGCGCTCGATACGGCTGCCGAGCAGAAAACCACCGTTGGCCTCGAAACCGGCAATGGTCAGACCCGACTGAGAGAGTTCGTTCATGGCATCGATTACATAGGGCGAGCCGATGCGGGTGCGCAAAACGGTGTCGAAGGCACCGCACTTTTCCAGCGCCGTGTTGCAGCTGACGGGTGCGGCAACCGCCTGCGCGCCGAGCGCTCTGGCGCACAGCAGGCCGACGATGTCGCCCCGCAACCAGTTGCCGTTCTCATCTCCGATCAGCGGCCGGTCAGCGTCTCCGTCGGTGGACAGCAGTGCGTCGAAGCCGTGCTCTCGCGACCAGTCGAGACCGCGCTGTGTGTCTTCGGCGGAAACCGCTTCCGTGTCGATTGGCACGAACGAATCGGTGCGCTCCAGCGAGGTTACTTCGGCTCCGAGGCTCGTGAACAATTCTCTGAGCAGATCGCGCGCGACGCTCGAGTGTTCGTAGATGCCGAGCTTCACACCGCTCAGGCAGCCTGGCGGAAAAAAGTGGGTGTAGCGCTCGATGTAACTTTCGGTCGCCGCGGGGTTCACGGCGGGAAGGTCTATGCTCAGCGCCTGGTCCGGGAGTTGGATGTCAGCGTCGGAGATGGCTTGCTCATCAGACTTGGAGATCTCCCCGTCGGCCCGGTAAAACTTGATGCCGTTGCGGTCGAAAGGGATGTGGCTGCCCGTCACCATTACAGCCGGCATGTCCTGCTGCATGGCGTAGTAGGCCAGCGCCGGTGTAGGCAGCGCGCCGCAGTAGACTGGCTCGAAGCCAGAGTGGACGATGGCGGCGGCGCAGGCCGCGGCGATGTCCGGGCTGCTGGGGCGCAGGTCGGTGCCGAGCGCCACGCGACCTGAAGCCGGTGGCTCGATGGCTTCGAGAAAAGCCGCTGTGTAGGCAAAGCAGACTTCTGCGGTCATGTCCGCTACCAGGCCGCGGGCGCCGCTGGTGCCGAACTTCACGCCGCTTGCTTCCATCAGATCGCGAATGAGCATGTGTGCCAGTCCCTTGCTTGTCTGGCGCGCAGTCTACATCGTCGTCAGGCGACGCGGCGTTTGTTCGGCCGATTTCGTCGACGCCGTCGCTTACGCGCCGGTGATGCGTCGGTTTTCTCAGCCCTGGGTGGTGCTTCCGATGATTCAGCCGGTGGGCTGGCGTTGGGCAGGCCGATGTCCATCGTTTTCAGCTTGACCTTCGTCAGCTTCTCGATGGCCCTGAGACGTTTGTTCTCATCCGGCTCCACCAGCGACCAGGCGATGCCGTCAGCGCCGGCGCGAGCGGTTCTGCCGATGCGATGCACGTAGCTTTCCGGCTCGTGGGGCAGCTCGAAGTTGATCACGTGGGAGATGCCTTCGATATCGATGCCGCGGGCAGCGATATCAGTTGCGACGAGGACCCAGGTCTTGCCTGAGCGGAAATCTCCCAGAGCGCGGGTTCGGGCGTTCTGCGATTTGTTGCCATGGATGGCGGCCGACTCGATACCCGACTTCAAAAGCTTCTTCACGACACGGTCGGCGCCGTGTTTGGTGCGTGTGAAAACGATGGCGCGCGTGACGTCGGGGTCGAACAGCAGCTTCTCGAGCGCTGTCTGCTTCTGGGCTTTTTCAAGGTACAGAACACCCTGTTCGATGCGCTCAACCGCCACCTGTTTCGGGGCGATGTCGATGCGGACGGGGTTGTTGAGAATATCCGCGGCGAGCTCCGCCACTTCTTTCGGCATCGTGGCTGAGAAAAGAAGCGACTGACGCTCGTCGGGCAGATGCGCGACGATTTTGCGCACATCTCGCACGAAACCCATGTCGAGGAGGCGGTCGGCTTCATCGAGCACCAGGTGCGTGACGTCGCCCAGGCTTAAGAGGCTCTGGTTGAGCAGGTCCAAGAGCCGCCCTGGTGTGGCCACCAGCAGCTCGACGCCGCGCTTGAGGGCATTGACCTGAGGGTTCTGGCCAACGCCGCCGAAGATGCACGTGAGGCGGAGGTTCGAGCCGCTCGAGAAGCGCTCGATCTCATCGCGGATCTGCGCTGCCAGCTCGCGGGTGGGCGCGAGGATCAGGACTTTCGGGCGGCGCGAGGCGGCTTTCGCCCCGGAGTCTTTCAGCATCTGCAGAATGGGCAGGGAGAATGCGGCGGTTTTGCCGGTGCCGGTCTGGGCGATGCCCAGCAGATCGCGGCCGTCCAGCAGCTCCGGGATGGCTTTAGCCTGGATCGGTGAGGGCTCTATGAAGCCGATGTCGTCGAGCACACGGCATAGCGATGGGCCGATGCCGAGGTCGGAAAAAGCGGTGGTGGTCAAAGTGATTCCTTCAGAGGGGGCGAACGGAGAGGTTCGAGATGCGCGCGCACACTGAGGTCATAGCGCTCCGAAGTCAAGAGAAGGCCTCTGCAATAGCGTCGTACTGTTTTAGAATGAGGGGTTTTTCCCGGTGGCGATCATCATGGCCGAAGCTCAGAACGAGCAGTCCTCCAGCGCGTTTTCATTTGTCGATGCAGAGCATGAAGTGCTCGATTTCTGGCAGAAGGAGGAGATTTTCGAGAAGTCGTTGCAGCAGACGAGCGATCTGCCGCCTTATATTTTCTACGACGGCCCGCCGTTTGCGACCGGCCTGCCGCACCATGGTCACATCGTCGCCAGCACGATCAAAGACGTGGTGCCGCGCTACTGGACCATGCAGGGACGCTACGTGATGCGCCGTTTCGGGTGGGACTGTCATGGCCTGCCTATCGAGCACGAGATCGACAAGAGTCTGAATATGTCGGCCCAGGAGGCGGTGGATAAGCTCGGTATCAAAGGCTACAACGACGAGTGCCGGGCGATCGTTCAGCGCTACACCTCCCAGTGGCGGGAGACCATCACCCGTCTGGGCCGCTGGGTGGACTTCGACAACGACTACAAAACCATGGACGCCTGGTACATGGAGTCGGTGTGGTGGGTCATGAAGCAGCTCTGGGACAAGGGGCTGGTGTATGAGGGTGTGAAGGTCATGCCTGTATCGACGGCGCTGGCCACCCCGCTTTCAAACTTCGAGGCCTCATCCAACTACATGGATGTGCAGGACCCGGCGGTCACCGTGCTGTTCAAGCTCGATGACGAAGATGCCTACCTTGCCGCCTGGACCACCACGCCGTGGACATTGCCGTCGAATCTGGCGGTGTGCGTTGGCCCCGATATCGAGTACGTGAAAGCCTACGACCCCAGCTTCGATGCGCACATCTACGTGGCCGCCGAGCGGCTCGAAGCGTATCCGGAACTCGAAGACGGACCGCGGCTCAAGGGTAGCGATTTGGTCGGTCGAGGCTATACGCCGCTACTGGACTACTTCGCCCATGAAAAAGCCAACGGCGCATTCGTGGTCGTTGCCGACGGCTACGTCACGACTGAGTCCGGCACTGGGCTCGTGCATCAGGCGCCGGCGTTTGGTGAGGACGACCACCGTGTCATGCGCGAGGCGGGTATCGAGGTCATGGTGTGCCCGGTGACGCTCGAAGGGTTGTTTACCGGCGAGGTGCCGGATTTTGCCGGCGTGCACGTCAAGGAGGCCGACAAAGGCCTCATCCGCAAGCTCAAGGATCAGGGCAGCCTCTACAAACAGGAGACCCTGCAGCACAGCTACCCGTTCTGCTACCGATCGGACACGCCGCTGATCTACCGTGCCATTCCGTCCTGGTATGTTCGCGTCACCGAAATCAAAGACCGTCTGCTGGCGGCCAACGAGCAGATACTGTGGGTGCCGGACCACCTCAAGGACGGGCGCTTCGGTAACTGGCTGGAAAACGCCATCGACTGGGCGGTTTCCCGCAACCGCGTGTGGGGTACACCCATTCCGATCTGGCGCAACGACACCACCGGCAACACCCTCTGCATCGGTTCCATCGACGAGCTGGCCGAGCGCACCGGCGTGCGGGTGGACGATCTGCATCGTGAAAATGTCGATCCGCTGACGTTCACGGTGGAAGGTGAGCCGGGCGAGTATGCCCGCGTGCCCGAAGTGCTCGACTGCTGGTTCGAGTCCGGCTCGATGCCTTACGCGCAGCTCCATTATCCGTTCGAGAACGCCGATGTGTTCGAGGCAGGGTTTCCGGCGGAGTTCATCGCCGAAGGGCTCGATCAGACCCGAGGTTGGTTCTACACGCTGACGGTTCTGGCGGCGGCGCTCTACGACAAGCCGGCATTCCGCAATGTGATCGTCAACGGCATGGTGTTGGCCGCCGACGGCAAGAAGATGTCCAAGCGGCTCAAGAATTACACCCCGCCGGACGAGCTGATGGAGCGGTACGGTGCCGATGCGCTGCGTCTGTACCTCATCACATCCGGATTGGTGAGGGCCGAAGAGCAGCGTTTCACCGACGACGGTGTGCGTGACATGGTGCGCCGCGCGCTCCTGCCCTGGTACAACGCCTTCAGCTTTCTGCGCACCTACGCCGAGATCGATGGCTGGTCGCCGGCAAATGGCGATACGGCGAGCGGCAATGTGCTCGACCGCTGGATCCTCTCCCGTCTTCAGACGCTCAAAACCAATGTCGCCCACGAGATGGAAGGTTATCGGCTGTATGCGGTGGTGCCACAGCTGTTCGCGTTCATCGAGGATCTGACGAACTGGTACATCCGCCTCAACCGCTCCCGGTTCTGGGCTGAAGGGTTGGAAGCGGACAAAACCGCTGCATACGGGACTCTCTATCGGGTGCTGCGTGAGCTGTCCATGGTCATGGCGCCGTTTGCGCCGTTCCTTTCCGAGCACCTCTACCGCGAGCTGGCCCGGTTTGGCGGGGCGTCAGATGCGCCGGATTCGGTGCATCTGTGCCGCTACCCGAAGGCCGATGAGGCGCTCATCGACGCGGATCTGGAGCGTGCCGTGGACCGTATGCAGCAGGTGATTCTGCTCGGTCGTCAGAAGCGCGAAGCGGAAAAAATCAATCTGCGCACGCCGCTGGCGAGCATGACCATCGTGCAGAACGACCCGTCGCTGCTCGAAGATCTGAAAAGTCTCGAGCGCTACCTCGCATCTGAGCTGAACGTGCAGAGAGTGGCCTACGATGCGAACGAGGCGGCGTACATCGAGGTGTCTGCCAAGCCGAACTTTCCCGTGCTCGGCAAGCGTCTCGGCAAGCGGATGAAGGAATTTCAGAAGGCGATCAACAGCCTGTCGGCCGAAGATATCGCGGCGCTGCGTGAAAGCGGCGTGGTAGAGATCAATGGCGAGCAGTTCAGCACCGAGGAAATTGCCGTGGTACAGAAGCCGCGTGACGGCTCGAGCATCGTGACGAATTCGGTGATTGGTGTGGCGCTGGACTGCGAGCTGACCCCGGAGCTGATTCGTGGTGGCTACGCCCGAGAGGTGATCCGCCGCATACAGCGGGGGCGTCAGGATGCAGGGCTGCATGTGTCTGATCGTATTCGCGTGACGTGGTCTGCAGAAGGCGATCTGGCGCAGGCCATCGCGGAGCATGCCCAGGCGATCGCTGCTGAAGTGCTGGCGGTGCAGTTCGATGCGGCTGATGGCGCCGGCGAAGTGGTAGATGAGGTCGACGGCCAGCCGCTCAGGCTTGCGATCGTCAAAGCATGATGCCTGACCACGAGTTCATGCCGTCTCAGCCGGGCTCTATGGTGCCGCATGTCGGCACCTACCGGCGGATACTGCCGGTCAACGCCGAACGGATGTTCGAAAATGCTGTGGACTGGGAGCATCTGCCTTTCCAGCATGCATCCTCGTTCAGCGCCATCGAGTGTGAAGATGCTGGTCCGTGGGGCTGGCGGGCGCGAGTATGCAACGGGGTCGGGAAGTGGTCGTTGATCGAGCTGCGCCTCGATCGGCGGCAGCGGCGCTGGGTGACCCGAAATCTCGAAGGTGCCAATTCCGGTGCGGAAATCTGGACCTACTTTCTCGAGCGAGGCAGCAACGAGATCGAGATATTTGTCGATTTCTTCGTGCCGGGGATCGACGAACCGGCGCGGGAGAAGGTGGGCCGCGCCTACGCGAAGCTCTATGAAGTGCTCTACGACGAAGACGTGGCGATGATGGTCGGGCGTCAGGAAGCCCTCGATCAGCGCGTGGAGGGCGTGGAACGGTCTCTGGAGCCGTTGGATCTCGGCTCGCTTGCCGGCTTGAGCTTTCCCCTCAGCGTTGAATTCGGCGGCCGCTCATTGATCGTCTCGAAGGTGGACGGTGCGTATTCCGTCTACCCGGACCGCTGTCCACACATGCTGGCACCGCTGGCGGACGTGCCGCTCGAAGGGGTGGTGCTGCGCTGCCCGTGGCATGGATACGAATTCGATGTGCGCACCGGCGAATGCCTCACCGGGCAGTCCTGTCAGTTGACGTCGCCGGCCGCCGCTCGTGTTGCGGATGGGCGGCTTTGGCTCGAAAGGAAGGGTTGAGAAAGAATCGGGCGGTTGGGGCGAGGTCGTCGCCCCTAACCGCCGGTCAAAAAGTGTGAGGGATGCCCGTCGGGAAGGGAGGGGAGGGAGGAAGCCGGGCATCCCTCGAAACTGTCTACGGGAAGAGATGTTACCCGAAGTAACATGAGTTGCAACCTTGGGTAACGCAACGATGTGTTGCGAGTTTGCAACACGGGTTGGATGGTGTCACTCTTCTGCGCATGGCTTCTTTTCTCAATTGGGATGACTACAAGTTTTTCGTGGCGATCGCCGATGCCGGCTCCGTCCGTGCAGCAGGTAAAACGCTCGGTGTGAACCCCTCTACTGTCAGCCGACGGCTCGAGCAGTTCGAAAGCCGATTGGGCTTTGGCCTGTTCAAGCGCACTCATCGGGGTCTCGAACTGACGGCGGACGGGGAGAACATCCTGGTTCAGGTGCGGCGGGTCGCCGATGAGCTGTCAGCGGTGGAAGCGCAGCTGAAGGGGCGGGACCCGAGAGAGGGCGGTGTGATCCGGCTCGAAGCGCCGGATGCGCTGCTCAGCAGCTTCCTCATGGCAGACCTTCGGCAGTTTGCCGAAGATTATCCGGAAATAACCCTGAACTTCGTGCCGTCGAGGCGCGGTGCAGATCTGATGCAGCGGGAGGTGGATGTAGCGATCCGCATGACGGATGCGCCGCCGGAGGATCTTGTTGGCCATTCGCTCGGCTCCTTCGCCATCGCCGCGTACGGGCTGCCTGACGTCGAGGATTGGGTCGGCTGGACCGGTGGCGGCCCGCTTGAAGCCATCAGCGAGTCGATCCGGCTGAGAGACTTCCCGGAACATCCGGCACGCCACTGTGCAGGCAACGTCATTTCGCTGCTGGCGGCGGTCAATGCGGGGTTGGGCGTTGCCGCCCTGCCTTGCGCGCTGGGTGATCAGCAGAGCGCGCTCGTGCGGCTGGGAGGCAAGCCGGTTCTCGGGCCTGAGTTATGGCTGCTGATGCACCCGCAGATGCGTGGTGCCGCGCGCATTCAGCGCTTGAACGACTGTCTGCGGGAAGTGTTTTCCGTGCGAGTGGATTTACTGCGGGGACGTGGGACAATAAGGGATTGAGCAGTATCCATAGGAGCAGTGTCGTGATTGGCGCACCAAACCACCTGGCGGTTGAGAACCAGAGCAGTCCTTTCGGCATTGAGCCTGCCGGTTGCGGCGCCGACATTCGCCTGTCCTGGTGGAGTGGTGATGATCGCCCCGCCGAGGTGCAGTCCGCTTACGAAATTCAGGCGGCATCCTCTATGGCACTTCTGCTCGATGAGCCTGATCTCTGGCATACCGGCCGGGTCAACAGCACCCAGCGTGTAGGTGTGCCGTTCGGCGGCGAGCTGCCTGAGGCCGGGAGCGCGGTTTATTGGCGTGTGCGCACGTACGACAGCGACGGTGAAGCAGGTGAATGGAGCGATCCGGCGTCATTCACGGTGTGGGATGCATCCTGCCTGGATGACGCGCATTGGATCGGTGCGCCGCTGCGCGGTAACCGGCTGCACAGTTCGGCTGTGCCGGTTTTCCGGCGGCAGCTGGAAATCGAAGGCGTCGTGCAGTCCAGCCGTCTGGTCATTGCTGCTCTGGGTGCAGTGCAGGTTCGCGTGAACGGCGTCATCGTCGAGCCGCTTCGTTTCGGAACGGGATGGACTGACTACGCAGCGAATATCAATGCTCGCGAGGTGATGCTGGACGAGTATCTGCAGGCCGGTACGAATACCGTTGAAGTGCTGCTCAGCGATGGCTGGTATGCCGGATCCGTAGATGGCATTTCCCGGCAGCATTACGGTGATCAGGCCGCCTTTGCTGCTCGCCTTGAATGGGCCGCTGGGGAAGATGCGACGCATCACGAGCTGGTGACCGACAACCAATGGCAGTGGCAGGCGAGCCAACTCCTCTCCAGCGATGTCACCTCCGGCGAGAGTCTGGATGGCCGAGCGCAGCTGCTGCTCGACTGGTCGGATGCACTGGTGCTCGAAAAACCCGGCGCTCCGGTTCGCTCCCAGCGGGTAACGCCGCTGGCCAGCATGGAGCGGGTTGCTGTCGGGCCTCTGCTCAGGCAGGTGCCGGAGCGGGCTGCCGGTATGCGTCGATGGGTTGCCGACCTCGGCATGACGCTGTTCGGTCAGCTGCGCATGACCATCGATGCGCAGCCCGGTGATTTCGTGAAGGTTTCTTACGCATGCGAGCAGAACGAACGGGGTGAGCCGATCTACACGGCAACCGATGACTACACCGCGCACGGTGACGGCGAGGAATCGTTTGAGCCTTTGTTCTCCATGCATGGGGTGCGCTGGCTGATGGTCGAGGGTGATCTGCCGATCGACGGGATTGTCGAGCTTTCTCTTCAGCAGGTCGGCACCAACCTCTTGCCTGTGAGCAATTTTCGCTCAGATCATGGCCTGGTCAATCGTTACTACGAGTATTGCCGCAGAACTCTGGACAACATATTGCTCGACGTACCCGTTTCCGGGGTCAGCCGCAATCAGAGGATCGGGCGCGTGGCCGAAATGGTCCCGTTGACGGGTCTGCTCCCGGATACCTTCGACGTGGCTGCTTATCTGCGCCAATGGTTGCAGGGGGTCGCGACCTTCGATGGCGATTCTCAGGAGGAAGGTTCGCTTCCTCTGATTTATCCGCCGGTGCGTGAGCCTGTTGCAGAGCCGTCGCCGATCAGCATTGCGCCGAAACCGGAAGAGCATGCCATTCTGCCGATTCTGGCCGTCGTGCGCGCAACCTGGAGCGCTTACAGGCGCTATGCAGATCGATCGTTGCTGATGGAGGTTTTCCCGGTCGTGCGTCGTGCGCTGCGCGCCATGGAGGAACAGGCACCCGGGCTCATCTGTCGCGTGGAAGAGGCGGCGGTCGATACGCATACTCCCACAGACCTCGTCGGTACGGCGCTGTTTCACGAGGTGGCCCGGCATGCAACACGCATGGCCGGCGTGCTCGGCCGGCTGGGGGAGATGGAAAATCTCGATGGTCTGGCGCACCGGATACGCTCTTCGTTCCGGCGCCGTTTCGTTACTCCGGACGGGGCGCTCGTTGGCGATACGGCTACGGCCTGTGTGCTCGGGTTGTCGCTTGATCTGCTGGAAGGAAACGAACGCCTGATCTGCATGGCTCGCTTGGAGCAGCACATTCAGAACGCTCAGTACCACATGTGTGTGGATCGATTCGCAAGCGACCGTCTTCTCGACGTTCTTGCGGAGGAGGATCGCCTGGATCTGGCGTATGCGCTTTTCCTTCAGACCAGCGGCCCATCCTGGTTGAACCCGCTCATGTCGGGCGAGCGCGCAGGCGCAGACGCCTCCTGGACGACAGCATTGCGTTTCATGTATCGGCATCTCGCCGGTTTGCGTGACGATCCCGATCTATCGGAAGAGGGTATCGGCTTTCGGCACGTGCTCATACGGCCCCGGCCGCCGATCGGCCCGCAGTTCCCCGAGGGTCCGCCGCTCAGCGAAGTCACCGCTCATTACGACTCCGCGCATGGGCGCTACGTGATGAGCTGGCAGGTAACCGATCGCCAGTTTGAGCTGGAGGTGGAAGTGCCCTGCGGATGTCGGGCGCAGGTGGTTATGCCTGATGGTGTCCGGCATCGTGTTGATGCAGGGCGGCATGAGTTCGTCATGCCGTTTCTCGATGATGACGATGGCATCCCGGTGCTGCAGGATTCGTTGAATAACTGATCAACGAGAGGGCCGGCACTGGCTAGAGATCGCTCAGGAAGCTCAGCGTTGCTTCGGCATTGCCGGTGAAGCGTATGCGCTTCTGTTTGCGTTCAAGCTGATAGTCGTACATCGGGTCGTAGTACCAGGTCAGCAGTAGCGTGATCCATCGTTCGTGCTCGCCGTTGGCGAACCCAGAATCCAGAGCGCTGACGATTTCCCCGTGGCGCAAACCGCCGAGGCGATTGCGTATGCGGTTGACCGCTCCGATGTAGAGATCGTGCAGCTCGTCGGCGGTTCGTCTCTGCAGGCGTTCGTCCACGTATTCCTGGCGTATGTTGGCGACGCGCTGTTCCATGGGGGTTTCCAGCAGAACCACCGGTGCGGACTTCATGGCTGCATGCACTGACTCGGGTACAGCGATGCGGCCGATCATGCGGCTTTCGTCTTCCAGCACGATCGCTTCACCCCTCCGGCGCATCAGCTCACAGGCCAGCTGGTTTTCGAATGTCGCCAGCGTCGGCTGTGCAACATCCTGAGCGCCGAAGGCGGAGCCCCGATGCGCTGCCAGACCTTCCAGATCCACCGCATTGGACAACCGGTGGATGAGTAGGGTCTTCCCTGAGCCCGTGCGCCCGGCAAGCACCCACCAACCCCGAGCTTCTGCCTCATTGACCTTCAGCGCCTCAATGCAGGTGCGCCTGAGTGCTTTGTACCCTCCGGGAACCCGCTCGGGTGCGAGGCCTCGAGCGGCCAGCCACTGAGCCGCGATACCGGAGCGTTCGCCGCCGCGCCAGCAGTACAGGTAGGCGTCGGGGTTCTTGTCGAGAAAAGACGTCCAGGCCCGGATACGCCGTTGTTTCGTGTCGCCGCTGACCAGCTCGTGGCCAAGGCGACGCGCGGCTTCTGGGCCTTCGTTTTTGTATGTTGTGCCGACGGCGGCGCGCTCATCGTCATCCAGTATTGGGAGATTGACCGCACCGGGCATGGCCCCCTGAGCGAACTCCGCTGGAGCGCGCACGTCGATTGCCGGTCGGGCGCTGATGAGCAGGGCCTCCAGCCGCGGCACGTTAGAGGGCAGATCTTGCGGCATCAGAATCAGGGGGCGCGTTCGATGATGACTTCGCCGGCGCGAAATTTCTCCAGATGGGTTTCGAGAATGCTGAGCACATCTTCTCTGCCCTGGGCTTTCGCGTGTGAAAGGGCCTGCTCCTGCAGCTCGATGGCGCGCTCGAATTCACCGTTCGCAGCGTGGGTGGCTGCCCAGGTGTCGAGGTATTCCGGCCTCATGCGCGCCTGCTCGTCCACGTTCATCACCCCGTCCATGATTTTTTTCGCGTACCTGGGCTGGCGAAGCGTTTCGATGTCCGAAACGGCCAACGTCCAGGCAACTTCGTTGGTGATGTTGGCATCTCCCGGATTGACCTTCACTGCCTGTCTGAACCAATCCAGAGCCCGCTTGGTGTCGGCGGGAACCGCGACGCCGCGTGCGTGCAGGTTGCCCAGAAGCAGCATGGCTTGGGCGTCTTCGCGTTCTGCATCGGCCCGCAACCACTCATGCACTCGGGCGTCGGCTTCGACATCCGGCGTGGTCATCAGAAAACGCGCGTATGCGCCGGGCGCCCGGGGGTTGCGCAGCTCGCTGGCGCGGATGAACAGCGCCGCCGCCTGCTCCGGAGATTTTTCGTAATGTTCTCCGCTGTCATAAAGCTGCGCCTGGGAAAGGATGGCATCGCTGTGGTCCAGCTTCGCAGCCCGTTCCAGAAGGGCATATCCGGCGTCAGCGTTTTCTTCGCCGTAAACATTGCTCAGATAGAGAATGGCCAGCGCATACATGGCATCGCTGGAACCGAGCGCGATGGCATGCACGTAGTTGTCGAGCGCCTCGGAAAGCAGTTGGTCCCGTTCGTTTTCATCCTCCTCGCTGGTAGAAGCTTCATAGAACATGCGGGCGAGCAGGGTGTTGGCGACCACGTTGCCCGACCGAGATGAGGCTCTCAGCCAGCCAACTGCGTCTTCCAGCCGGTTGTTGCGTGAAAGCAGCGCCCCGACTGCAGCCTGGGCTGCTGTGTCGGACTGTCTGGCCAGCGAGCTGATCAAGGCAAAAGGTCTGTTTTCGGTGTCGGTGATCGGTTCCATGTCGTGGGTCATGGCCAGATACATGGGCTCGACGTCGTAGTAGTGCCTGGCGAGCCGGCCTTCTTCAGGTTTGCCGATGAGCAGCAGCATGAATGGGTGTTCGTCAGAACGCTGGTAGATGCCGCCAACAGGTTCGAGGCCGCTGATCAGAAGGTGGGCGCGGGCTTCGGATCGGGTCAGCGCTGAGTACGGCGCGTCGGCGGAGGCATCGCTCGGGTCCATGGCTTCGCTGATGGACTCGAGCCATTGACGGTGCGGAGCGGCGGCATCTTCTGAATCCACGTGTTCGTAGAAGCGAAGCATGGCGAAATGTCCGGTAAGACTGCCGTGGAACTGCTCGAGAATGGCTGAACCGATCGAGCCGAGCTTGAGCGGTTCGTCCTCCATGATGGCCAGAGCCTGCTCTTCGAGCTCCATCAGCCGGCTGAGCCGCTCCGGGAAGCCGGGGTCTGCCACGAAAGCCCGTCGGAACTCAGCGGCATCGACCCTCTCACCGGCCCTGACACGCTCATCGAGCTCCATATAGGAGGGTGGCGGAGTGGTCTGGCAGGCCGAAAGCAAGATCAGGGCTGCGATGATTGGCAGAAAAAGCCGGTAGTGAGTGCGCATCAGGCGTTTATAACATCCAGGATATCCAGACGGTACAATATCCGCCTCGGTTTATGCAGAGTCGCAGGTAACATGTTCGGCAAGAAAGCAGAAATGCCAACCCCAGAAGCAGCGCTGCCCGGTCGTGCGCAGCAGATGCCGGTGCGTGGCGTGCACGCGGTCAACGGCCATCCTACGGTTGAACCGTTTCCGGAAGGCATGTCGCAGGCAATCTTCGGCCTTGGTTGTTTCTGGGGTGCGGAGCGAAAGTTCTGGGAGACGCCAGGCGTATATACCACCGCAGTGGGTTACAGCGCAGGCTTCACGCCCAACCCGTCTTACGAGGAAGTGTGTTCCGGGCTGACCGGCCACAACGAGGTGGTGCTGGTGGTGTTCGACCCGCAGACCATTTCATACGAAAAGCTGCTCAAAGTGTTCTGGGAAGCGCACAACCCTACTCAGGGTATGCGTCAGGGCAACGATGTAGGCACTCAGTACCGCTCGGGGATCTACACCTTCGATGAAGCGCAGGCGGAAACCGCTGAGGCTTCTCGCGCGGAATATCAGAAGGCTCTGACACAGGCCGGCTTCGGCGCGGTTACTACCGAAATCGCTGCTGCCGGGCCGTTCTACTATGCCGAGGACTACCACCAGCAGTACCTGGCCAAGGTGCCCAATGGTTACTGCGGATTGGGCGGCACGGGAGTTTCCTGCCCGGTGGGGCTTCTCGAAGCCTGAAGTAGGCCTACTCCTCCCAGGGCTCCTGCTCGCCCATGGCGACGTCTGCCGAGTTGGGCAGAATGAAGTCGTTCAACACGTCGATGGTGTTGGGAAAGGCAGCGCGCACTTTGTCCTGGAGATCGGCGGAATTTTCCGCGCGGCTCACGAGCTTCGGCCAGGTCTCGAGGTAACGCCGGCTGAACTCGATACCGCTGGCGTCGTTCGGCAGCCCTGGGCGTGCGTGGCCCGCGACGACGATTTCCGGTTCGAGCTCGGCAAGCCGTTCCAGTGCTTCGGCCCAAGCAGCCACCTGCGGTGGACGGTGCTCACCCAGCCATAGGAACACTTCGTTGAATACCAGGTCGCCGGGCAGCAGGGCTTTAATGTCCGGCGCCCAGAGCGCCGTGGCGTGAACGTGGTCTCCCTGCATGGGGCCGAGCACTTTCAAAGCATGACCTTCCAGCATGATGGTATCGCCCTCCAGCGGTGTGGGAGCGCTAGGGTGGCTGGGTCCGTTGTCTCCGAGCAGCGGCCCCCAGCGCTTTACCTTGAATGGGAGCGAGCGCCAGATATCGGCGACGACCGTTGGATGGGCAACGATCTCAGCCCCGGGAAAGGTGTCCTTGAGCACTTCCATGGCGAAGAAGTGATCCGGGTGGTCATGGGTGATGAAGATATGAGTGAGGTTTTTGCCGCTGTCGAGCACGAGGGCCGCAGTGCGGTGAGCGTCGGCCATGGTGAAGGGCGGATCGACGAGAACAGCATCGCGCTCGCCCATGATCAGCGCCGTGTTGACGTGCAGAGAGGCAGCGCTGGTTCTCAGCACCTCCACCGTCAGAGGACTTTCGGCGGCCTGGCTGCTCAGGGCAAAGCCTGAGAGTGCGAGATAGACAAGAAACCGTTTGAGCACGCCGTGCCTCCAGTGTGTTGGCTGAAGGTCAGGACTTTAGCGCAAGTTGGTCTTCCCGTGGGAACACGAAAAAAAACGCCACGGGCAGTGAGCCCGTGGCGTAGTAAGAAGCGCTGTGATGTGAGTGGCTGAGCTCAGTCGAGGCCGATTTCGTGGGTGTAGCCGATGACGAACTTCATTTCATCGTTGTCGAGTCCATCCGGGCCTGCATCGTCGAGGTCGGTTGTGGAGATCATGAAGCTGAAGCCGTCTTTGGCGACGGAGATGTTGTAGTCGTAGTAGTCTCCGGGCACGCCGTTGAACGCTTCGTTGAAGTCACCGTCGTGGTAGCCCACGTGAAGTGCAAGCTCTACGCCGCTGCCGACTTCCCAGCCGTAGTCGGCGTACAGGTACATGGCTTCGCCGAAACCGAAGTCCTGGCCGACACCTTCATCAGCTTCCGTGTTGGCGAGGATGTTCACTCCCAGCGTGAAGCCGCCGACGCCGATCGAGCCGTAGATCTCGCCGAAGTCGAAGTTCGCCTCGTCGTCGTAGTTGTAGTAGAGGTAGCCTACATCGTACGAGATGCTGCCGGCTTCGCCGCCGTAACCGAAGTAGACGTCGTGCTCGTAAGAGAAGACGTCGCCCGGAGCATAGCTGACGTTGGAGGCCCAGGTGCCGATGTAGAAACCGTTATCGGCGGCGAAGTCGATGCCTCCCGAGATAGCGGCTTCGTTTTCAGTCTGGGTCAGACCGCGCCAGATGTAGTTGTTGCTGACACCCACGTTGGCGGTCAGGTCGGCATTGGCGTTGGCGGCCATGCCGAGGCTCAGTGCAGCGGCGCCTGCAGCGACCAGTGATTTGTTGAGCATTTTCATGTGTGAATCCCCTTGTCTGGATTTTAGTAGTCGGATTTGAGTAATTCTCTCAATGGGTCTGCTCTTTTGTTTGCGACCCCGTTTCTCCATGTGAAGCGAGTTAGCCTCGGGTCTAGCCCGCTGGCGGCTCGATAGGGGTTAAGCAAATAGCGGGCCAACTGTTGAAATACGCGATTCGAGAAGCGGCACAGGGGGACTTGGGGCGGACTGGTTTCGAAAAACGGCCGTCGTTGGCACCAGATTGACGCAAGGCATCGCCAGGTTCAGGCGACGCTTTCCGGCCGGTGCCTCGTTTTGGTGCGGGAGGCTAGAGCGCTCGGGTCAGCCAGAGACGAAGGCTGTGGTCGCGGGAGCTCTCGGTCAGTCCGTGGAGGTAGCCTACGAGCAGCTGCCAGCGATTGCCGAACTGGAAGGTCAGTGTCGGGCCTGCCTCATGGCGCTGAGCGTCCAGCGGCAGGCTGTCGTTGAGCCTGCCGTAGCGGCTGAATAGCGACAGTGCAATTGCGCTTTGGGGTTTGAATCGATAGAGCAGGTGCGCGCGCGTCTGGGCGATGACGCCGCTCCGGGCGTTCTCGCCGAAGTCGGTGCCCATCATCGCCAGCATGCGCAGCTGATAGCGAGGTGAAAGCTCGACATCGTGCATCCAGTTCAGTCCGACATAGGACGGACGGTTGTCGTCGCGGTAGGTGATGTCGAACCGCACTCCGTGAGCCCATCCGCTGCGCAGATCCGGCAGCTGCCGAAAGAGCTCCGCCTGAACATAGTCGAAATCCTGTGAGCGCTCGGAGTTGTTCCGTAGCTGGGTGACGACCCGCCACATGACGTCGTCATCGAGGGCTTGCTCATAGTGGATGCGGTGCACCAGATCTCCCGCGTCCGGATCCATGGCGGCGCGATATTGTGCGGCTCGGTGTCCAGCGTTCACTACAGGTCCAAAGACGCCGCCAGTCTCTTCCGGGTGGGCCTGATTGAAGAGTGTCAGCAGTACGGCGCCGATGAGGAAGCGGAGGTGTTTGATCACGGGCAGCTAACTAGAGAATGAATGATTCAGGTTAATTATGGCTTCCGGGCTGCACTATTCGAAGAAATCTGAGCGAGCCTCAGCGTCTGCCGAATTTCTCTGGAATGGCGGCGCTCTTTTGGGAGTATTGCCGTTGCTGCGAGGCTCGGGCAGACTGCTCCGCCTTTTCATACGGGGATTGCGCCCATGGCCCGCTACGACCACAAGGCCATCGAGCAGCGTTGGCAGACTTTCTGGGAAGGAAACGACACGTTCGCTACGCCCACCGATCGCTCCAGGCCGAAATACTACGTGCTGGATATGTTTCCCTATCCCAGCGGGGTCGGGCTGCATGTGGGTCATCCGAAGGGTTACGTGGCCACCGACGTCGTCGCCCGCGCCAAGCGCATGCTTGGCTTCAACGTTCTGCACACCATGGGATGGGATTCTTTCGGGCTGCCGACCGAACGTCAGGCGGTGCGGGAGGACATCTCCCCGCAGGAAGTGACCGAGCGCAACGTCGCCACGTTCAAGCGGCAGCTGAAGATGCTGGGCCTGTCCTACGACTGGAACCGCGAGCTCGCCACGTCCGATCCCGGATACTACAAATGGACACAGTGGATCTTTCTGAAGCTTTTTGAAGCCGGGCTCGCGTTCGAGGCGGACGTGCCCGTGAACTGGTGCCCGGCGCTGGGTACGGTGCTTGCCAATGAAGAGGTCAAGGATGGCGTCTACGTGGAAACCGGCGACCCGGTGGAGCGACGCTCCATGCGTCAGTGGATGCTGAAAATCACCGATTACGCTGAATCGCTGCTGGCAACGCTGCCAGACGTGGACTGGCCCGAAGGCATCAAGAAGATGCAGCAGGACTGGATCGGCCG
>JAUIKX010000328.1 GCA_030430515.1 Gammaproteobacteria bacterium
GCTTTGCCCCTCGCGTGGGATTACTCCCTGAACAAGGACACGGGTGGCGGTTGGGTGTCATCGCCCTGGACCTTCCGTAGAGAACACATGTTTCTGCTCCCGGGTGATTCGCCCATGGGATACAGGCTGCCGCTCGATTCTCTGATTTGGGAACCGAAGGGCAAGCAGCACAACGTCCACGCACTAGACCCACATGCACCCCGGACAGCCCTTCCCGCAAATCGCGATCGATGGCGTCTGGCCGTTCGGCCGCCTGTTACGTCGGACAGCCCGGAGCAATTCGAACGCCCGCCCGCAGCAGATCAGCGCCCGAGCAGCACCGACAAAGCCTACGAGCTGATACGCACGGCGCTGTGCATCGAGCCGCGGGGTGGACATCTCAACGTTTTTCTACCGCCGATGCGGGAGCTCGAGCACTATCTCGACCTGATCTCTGCGCTGGAAGCTGCCTCCGTGGCATGCAACCTGCCCATCGTCATTGAGGGGTACGAGCCGCCCAAGGATCATCGGCTCAAGCATTTCTCCGTCACGCCAGACCCCGGGGTCATCGAGGTCAACATCCATCCCGCCACCGGCTGGCGTGAACTCGTGGACAATACACAGACGCTCTATCAGGAGGCCCGTCTCAGCCGGCTCGGCACGGAGAAATTCATGCTGGATGGGCGGCATACAGGTACCGGTGGCGGCAATCACGTGACGATCGGTGGGCTGACTCCGAGCGACTCGCCAGTACTCCGCCGACCAGACCTGTTGAAGAGCCTGATTACCTACTGGCAGCAGCACCCAAGCCTCAGCTACCTGTTTTCAGGCATGTTCATCGGCCCGACCTCTCAGGCACCAAGGGTGGACGAAGCAAGAGACGATGCCCTCTACGAACTCGCCATCGCGTTTTCCGAGATTCCCGATAGAGAAACCACCTCACCGTGGCTGGTGGACCGCATCCTGCGCCACCTGCTCGTCGACGTTACCGGAAACACCCACCGGGCAGAATTCTGCATCGACAAGCTCTACTCGCCGGACTCAGCCACCGGCCGCCTCGGGCTGGTGGAATTTCGCGGCTTCGAGATGCCGCCCCACGCGCGCATGAGCATGGTGCAGCAGCTGCTTTTACGATCGCTGATCGTCCGCTTCTGGGAAACACCCTTCGAAGGTAAGCCCGTGCGCTGGGGCACCGAGCTCCATGACCGCTTCATGCTGCCCCACTTCGTAGAGTCCGATATCCGCGATGTCGTGGGTGACCTCAACCGTTCAGGAATTCGTTTCGACGCCGCGTGGTTCGATCCGTTCGTCGAGTTCCGCTTTCCCCGATACGGCACGTTCAACATCGACGACATCGAAGTGGAACTGCGTTTTGCGATAGAGCCATGGGACGTGCTTGGCGAAGAGGTGGGGTCGTTCGGCACCGCCCGCTACGTCGACTCGTCCGTCGAACGCCTGCAGATCAAAGTGACGGGTATGCTCAGCGAGCGTCACGCAGTGCTGTGCAACGGTCGCCGGCTGCCTCTCCGCAGCACCGGTACACGCGGGGAATTCGTCGCCGGTCTTCGCTATAAGGCCTGGCAGCCACCTTCCGCGCTGCACCCCACCATACCCGCACAGGCGCCCCTCACGTTCGATATCGTCGATACCTGGAACCAGCGCTCCATCGGCGGCTGCACCTACCATGTGGAGCACCCCGGCGGGCGAAATCCGGATGATTTCCCAGTGAACGCAAACGCGGCTGAGTCGCGCCGTCTGGCTCGCTTCCAGCAGCTTGGCCACACACCGGGCAACATCGAAATTCCAGACGAGGAGCTCAACCCCGACTTTCCATACACTCTGGACCTCAGAACACCGCCATCTCATTTCGGCAAAGTGGTGCGTTAAATGACTACAGGCATCGATTGGCATCAGTGCGCGCAGGCAGGCTTCTACGATGAAATGATCGACAGCCAGGGCAACCCTCGCCCGGCCGCAGCTGAGCTTGCCGACTTTCTCGCCGGGCTCGATGAAGGGGAGCTCGCGACCCACCAGGCTGCTGCAGAGCTTGCGATCAAACAGATGGGCATCAGCTTTCGGGTCTACACCGAGGAAGACGGCGCCATCGACCGTACCTGGCCCTTCGACATCATTCCGAGAATCATCCCGAAGAGTGAGTGGCAAGGCATCGAGGCCGGACTGAAGCAGCGGGTGGAAGCGCTGAACCTGTTTATCGACGATCTGTACCACGATCAGAAGATCATCAAAGACGGCACGTTCCCCAGGGAGATGCTGAACCAGTCTGCGAATTTCCGCAAAGAGTGTGTTGGCATACATCCACCGCAAAATATGTGGGCGCATATCACCGGCTCTGACCTGGTGCGGGATGGCGAAGGAACAGTCTACGTTCTGGAGGACAACTTGAGGGTGCCTTCCGGGGTGTCGTACATGCTGGAAAACCGCCTCGTCACTAAGCGCGCTTTTCCAGACCTGTTTCAGGAATACAGCCCCGAGCCCATCGACAACTACCCATCCGACCTCTTCGACACGCTGGCATCACTATCGCCACGCCCAGGCGACCAACCGGAAATCGTCGTACTGACACCTGGCATCTACAACTCCGCCTACTTCGAGCACTCTTATCTCGCGCAGCAAATGGGCTGTGAGCTGGTCGAAGGACGTGACCTGGTGGTGGAGAAAGACGACTGCGTGTACATGCGCAATATCGATGGCATACGGCGAGTAGACGTCATCTATCGACGGATCGACGACCTGTTTCTTGATCCTGAAGCGTTTAATCCGGATTCCATGCTCGGCGTACCCGGGTTGATGCGCGCCTGGAAGGCGGGAAACGTGGCGCTGGCCAACGCGCCCGGCGCAGGGGTGGCAGACGACAAAGTGGTGTACTCCTACGTGCCTGACATCATTCGTTACTACCTCGGCGAAGATCCGATCGTTCCCAACGTACCGACCTACCGCTGCATGGACGCTGAGCATCGGCAATACGTGCTCGACAACATTGCCTCTATGGTGGTCAAACCAGCGAACGAGTCCGGTGGCTACGGCATGCTGGTTGGGCCGGCTGCCACCCACGAAGAGCACGAAAAGTTCAAGGCGTTGATAAAAGCGGATCCGAGAAACTACATCGCCCAACCGACATTAGCGCTCTCCACTGTCCCCACGATCGTGGAATCGCATCTGGAGCCCAGGCACGTGGATCTGCGTCCATTCATTCTGAGCGGTGAAACCACTCAGGTAACCACCGGAGGGCTGACCCGCGTAGCCTTGAGAAAAGGTTCGCTGGTAGTGAACTCGTCTCAGGGCGGTGGCAGCAAAGATACCTGGATTGTCGATGTGTAGGAGCCCATGGAAAGTGATATGACAATGCTCTCGCGTGTAGCCGAGACAATC
>JAUIKX010000023.1 GCA_030430515.1 Gammaproteobacteria bacterium
TCCCTGGATCTCCGTGACCGCACGCAACCTCACGGGCTACGGTGAAATCGTGAATGCCCGGTTAGCCGTATCTGAAGGAGCGACCGTTGGCAGCGCCGGCTTCAGCGTACCGATCAATGCCAGGGATACGACCCTGTCGGGGTACTTTGCCCGAACAGACGCGAAGATCGTCGAAGACGCTTTCGATGAACTCGATATCGAGAGCCTTACCGACACCTGGGGGGTGAGCGTGAGTCACCCGCTGCTCAACGAATTGAACCGGCGCCTGACGCTGTCGGTTGGTTTCGAGTCCAAATCGAGCACTTCCAAGCTGCTTGGCGAGCGCTTTTCGTTTTCGCCGGGGGCGATTGATGGCGATTCAGATTCTCGCGCCGCCTACCTTTCGCTCGACTGGCTCGATCAGGGCAGCAACCATGTCGTCGCGGTTCGTGGCACCTACAGACGTGGCCTGGATGTATTGGGAGCGTCCAGCTTCGATGGTGACCGCAGGCTGAATCCGACCGGCGCTGACAGCGAGTTCGACCTCTACCTTCTTCAGGGGCTCGCCCGCTTCCGTCTCAAGGGCCTTTTCCCGAGCGCTCACGAGCGGGCGCAGCTGGTGTTTCGAACCACTACGCAGCTCACCTGGGATGGCCTCATGTCCGTCGACAAGATGGCGGTTGGCGGTCATCGTTCTGTTCGGGGTTATCCGGAGAATCTGCTGGTTCGAGACAATGGTGCGCACGTTTCCGCTGAGGTGCAGCTGCCTGTCCCCGGCTATACGGAACGACCGGGATGGAGACATGTGGTGATTGCGCCGTTCGTGGACTACGGGCGCTCCTGGGACGACATCGATACGGACCCGATTTCCGCCACCCGCGACACCGACGATGTGCGTCATGTGCTGTCTGCCGGTATCGGGGTGCTTTGGCAACCGCTCAAAGGATTGGATCTGCAGGTATATTGGGGAGCTGACCTCGACGACAACTTTTCTCCTGGCGAAGATCCCAGGGAGAAGAGCGACGGCGATCTGCAGAAAGACGGCTTTCACTTCTCGCTCACATATGCGCTGCCATGATCTGCGGTCAACAAGGAGGCATTCATGAATAGACTCATCAGGTTTTCCACCGGCGTTCTGCTTGCGGCGAGCGCCGCCGCCTATGGCGCCGGAGACCAGTGTGACATCGCTGCCCGCTACTATGCTCTCGGCAGCAAAGCGAACGAGGAGTACCGCGATCGCGACGCGCTGCAGTTTTTCGAGAAGGCCGCCTCGGCCTGCAGCCGCTACCAGTACTGGCAGGAGCTCGGTGAGCTGGCGGCGGGCTTCAACGAGCCGGAGACCAATCAGACCGCCGCGGAGGCTTTCGTAGCGGCTTACGATCTGGCCGGTAATGATACGGAGGCAGCCCGGGCCGTCGCGCACTACGCCGTGCTGCTGCATCACACCGGAGACCCGCAACGCGCGTTGGGTTTTGTGCGCAACGCGCCCAGCTCGACCCGGACGATGCGTGGATCAATCAGTGGTACGAGCGTATTCGGGATCGTGCGAGTGATCTCAGAGCGGACGACGTGGTTCGAGGGCTAGGGGACATCGCCTTCAAACCCCTGCAACTCAAGGTCGATCCGACACAGCCGGCTTCTGGCGGTGCAGATGCTCCGGCAGCATCGGGCGAGCCATCCTCATCTGCCGATCGGCGGGTAGAGATACCGCTCTATTTCGCCTCCAACAGCACAGCTCTGGACGACGCAACGAAAGCCAACGTCGCCGTGCTGGCTGAAACGCTGGCCCGGGACGATTTCGGCGAGCAGCGCTTTCTGTTCATTGGTCATGCCGACACCCGGGGAGAAGCGCGCGTGAACAAGCAGCTGTCGCTCGAGCGTGCGCGTGCGGTCGCGGTGCAGGTGACGTTGCTGCAGCCGGAGCTGGAAGACCGCATCGATGTGGAAGGCCGGGGCGAAGCGTTTCCTGTCGCGTTCGGCAACACGGAAGCAGACCATCGTGAAAACCGCCGCCTGGAAGTCGTCGCCCGTTAGCCGCCCAGCGCCTGCCGAGCCTGACGGGCGTAGTCCACGGCGAACTCGAGGCCTTGTGAGGCTGCGCGTTCCATCGTTTCGGCGTACTCGGTGATGGCCAGCCGGTCGGTGCCGCCGCGCATGTTCTCTTCTTTCTGCCGATGGTGCAGCGCCAGATAGAACGTCGCCAGCGCATAGCCCGCCTGTGAGGCGCTTCTGAGGAAGTCTTCCTGTTCCGCTGCATCCATGCTGATCAGCCCTTCATCCGCGGCCAGGAACAGAGCGAGCTGCGAAGGGGCGTCCTGCAGGCCTGCCAATGTAGCGAGATCGTTGCGCTGCTTCGTAAGCGTGTCGGAATCCCCTGTGGCGTGTGAGTAGGTCAGGCGCATGAGGGTACGAAACAGCGGGTCTTCGAACTGCTCGGAATCGATGGATGCTGCCGGCGTGTCGATGGCAAACAGGCTGTTGAAGTCGATGAAGTCTGTGCGCTGCGGGTACCGCCATGGCTGAAGGTTGATGCGAACGTCATCCTCTGCGGGCTGGTCGACGTCGCGCAGCTCGCCGTAGTAGCCGGCCTCTACGACGCTGATGCTGGCGGGGGTATCTCCATTCAGAGGCAGACGGCCGTCGTGTCGCTGTCCGTTGCGGTACACGGTTGCCGTCTGCGGTTCGACGACGAGTACCGGTATGCTGTTGTACCAGGTTGCGATGGTTCCGGCGCTCAGAAGCAGCACGAGGGCAACGGCGCCGGCGATCTTCATGTTTCTGGCCCGCTGTCGCCGCCGGAGGCGGGCATTACGCTGGTCGACCAGCATGTCGAAGCATTCCCGGGCGCTCGGCCTTTCCTCCGCAGACGGCTTGAGGCAGGCGGCGATGGAGTCAGCGGCCGCGCGCCCGTCCTCGGGTAGAGCGGCGCGAAGTTCGCTTCTCTGCGCATCGGTGGCAATGACTTTCAGGTTGTTCGGCGGCACGTCCCCGGTGAGCATCTCGAACATCACGATACCGAGCGCATAGACATCGACCCGATCTGTGGGGCGCTCACCGCGCAGCTGCTCAGGCGCCATGTAGCGCAGCGAACCGATCACCGATCCGGCGACAGTGCGGCCGTCATCCTCGGCGATGGACCTGGCGATACCGAAATCAGAGAGCACCGCAGCGCCGTCGTCGGTAAACAGGATGTTTGCGGGTTTGAGGTCTCTGTGGACGATCTGCTGCTCGTGGGAGTACGCAAGCGCCGACGCCATTTCCCTGGCAATGCGGAATGCGTCGCGTGGCGAAACGGTCGCCTTCTCGATGCGATCTTCCAGCGTGCCGCCGCTGACATATTCCTGCACGATGTACCTGGAGTTGGCGATGCTGCCGCTGGCGTGCACCGTGACGATGTTCGGATGCCGGAAGCGGGCAATGATTTTTCCTTCCTCGTCGAACCGCTCGCGGAAATCCTGATTGTCCGCAAGGTCGGCGCTCATGAACTTGATGGCGACGGGCCGGTTGAGGTTGACGTCCCGCGCGAGATACACGCGTGCCATACCGCCTTCACCAAGAAGGCGTTCTATGACATAGCCGGGTAGTTCGGGTTGATCGGTGGCGCCGCTGACGACGATGGTTGCATCTGGATCATTGGTCACGAGGAATTGAAAGGCCGTTTGACGAAAGCTGATGTTACCACCTGACCGGCCTGACGACAGAACACTCAGGCCGGCAGCTTTTCCGCGAGATGCTACGACCTGGGATACAGCGGCGACGACGCTTTCATGGTGCGTCCCTGCATGAGCATCGTCGCCACTTTGCGGCCGCGCTCGTCGTGCGCGTGGGTTTCGAACCAGACGTACTCAGTCTGTGGGCTCTGTCCGACACACAGAACTTCACCCGTGATCGTGTACGGCCGGTTGAGCAGTAGAGGCCCGTTGGTGAAGCCGATTTCAATGGCGCCGAACAATCCGACCGATCCGCGCATGAGGGGTTCGAGCGTTCTGATGGGGTAGCCCCATAGATACTCGATGACCGTGCAGGGTGCGGCGACGACGTCTCCCCAGGGCGAGTCGTTGCGGTACCAAGCCAACGGATCGCTGATCAGCTGCTGATCGTAGCGCTCGAATTGCTTCTTCGGATTCGCAACGACCGGGTGCGTGCCCAGCGACATGCCGGGTTCGATAGCGCTCAGTATGCGCAGCTCCTCAGGGGCGCACGGTCGAAAATCCTTCTGCCTGAGTTCCGAGCGGGTGTGGTTGCCGAGCGCGGCGGTGCCTTCTGCCACCAGCAGGCCATCATCGCGTTCCATCCATACCCTTGTCTGAGATTCGCCCGGCTCGAGGGGCAGAGCGAAGACCTGCACCGCCTCCCGATCGGTCGTGGCATTCTTGAAGCTGAGAGAGAGGTTGCCGGATTCGAGCCATGCGTCGCCGAACACCTGCAGCAGCACCGGTACGAACTGGTTCATGTGTACGTCACCGGCAACCGTGCCACCGCGAAAACCCAAAGCGGCGGCCGTGGTGTCGTCGTGGATACTGCCTGCGCCCGCATCAGCCGACCAGTTTCTGGCTGCCCATATCGGGCCGGTGATCTTGTCTGTCATCGAGTTGGCTCCTGTTCAGTCCGGAAGGCCGAGCACCCTCTTGGCAATGATGTTCAGCTGGATCTCGTTGGAGCCGCCGGCAATAGAGATCGACTTCGCTTCCAGCCAGAGACGTGTTTTCTGCAGCTCCTCCTCCTCAAACCCGGGCCCCGACCAGCCGAGGCCCTGCAATGCGCGCACCTGCATCTGCAGGTCCAGCTGCGCTTTCACATACTCTGCCTCTACGTACTTGAAGATGGACGTAGCGGCCCCGGGCGTCCTGGCTTCTGATTCCTCGACTGCGCGGGATTGGGTCAGCAGAAAAGCCTGCCTTTGCATCTCGTTGCTGATCAGATCGCGTCGCAGGGACGGATCGTTGGCGTTGTAGGTTTCCGCCAGCTCGAGGAGCGGTTGAATGGGACGTATGCGTTCCAGAGGACCGTCGGTGTCAGCGCTTGCCAGGGCTGCGAGTCCGGAACGTTCATGCTGCAGCAGGCGCTTGGCAATCGGCCAGCCCTGGTTCTCCTCGCCGACCCGCTGACTCTTCGGTACCTCCACGTTATCCAGAAACACCTGACAGAATGGCGACTGGCCGTTGAGTAGTCGTATCGGTTGAACCGAAACCCCCGGATCGTCCATATCCACCAGCACGAAGCTGATGCCCTGGTGCTTGGGTGCATCGATGTCGGTACGCACCAGACAGAACATCCAGTCGGCATGCTGGGCGCCGGAGGTCCAGATCTTGCTGCCGTTGACCCGGTAGTAGTCGCCGTGATCCTCAGCCCGTGTCATGAGGCTCGCAAGATCGGAGCCTGCGCCCGGTTCGCTGTAGCCCTGACACCAGGCAACTTCACCGCGTGCAATTTTCGGCAGATGCATGAGTTTCTGCGCTTCGCTGCCGTACTCCAGCAGGGTCGGCCCAAGCATGGTGATGCCCATGCCGGAAAGCGGCGGTCTTGCATTGATGCGCTGCAGTTCTTCCACGAGCACCAGAAGGTGTGATTTGTCGAGCCCGGCACCGCCGTATGCTTCAGGCCAGGAGGGCGCCGTCCAGCCGCGTCCAGCCATCCGTTCCAGCCACAGATAACTGTCCGGGTTGCTGCTGGGCCGTTTCCACCCACCGTTGACGGTTTCTGAGGGGGTCATCGGCGTCTGCATGCTCGCCGGGCAATTTGCGCTCAGCCACGACCGGCACGCTATCCGGAAATCGTCGAGTCGCGTCATCTGGACCTGCTCAACCTTCATCCTCGAGAAAACGAAGATCGTTGGCGGACAGCATAAGTGATGCTGCATGGCAGCAGCTATTGGTCTCGTCGATCAGCCTTGGACCGACGATGGGCAGCGTCGGAAACGGCTGATGCAGCACGTAGGCCAGTGCGACGTTGATCAGGTCTGCGCCCAGGCGCTTGGCGATGACCGCCGCGCGTTCTCTCCGTTTGAAGTTCCGCTCTGAGAACCATACGCGTCGCAGCTCTTCGGCATCGGGCTGCATGCTGGTCACCGCTGCGCGCTGGCGCTGTGTGTTGCTGATGATGCCCTCGCCCCACTCGGTGAAGAAGCCACGAGCCTGCGACGACCAGGGCATCAGCGTGATCTGGCTGTCCTGAAGGTAATCGCGGTAAGCCTGATCCGATGCGCTGACCACACCGGGCCAGACCGGCGCCTCCATGTAAGCCAGACTGAAGTTGTTGGACACGGCGGAGAATCCCTGCGCACCCTCTGCGGCGGCATAGGCGTTTGCCGCTTTCACCCGTTCGAGTGTCCAGTTGGAGCCGCCGTACGCGCGTATGCGTCCTTTGCTTACCTCAGCTTCCAGCGCGTCGACAAACTCGCCTACAGGCACATCGATGTCGTCCCGGTGCATGAAGTAGAGATCCAGATAGTCGGTCTGCAGGCGCTCCAGGCTCTCATCCAGCTGGCGGCTGATGGCTTCCGGCGTGCAGTGCGGGGTGTGCGCGCCTTTGCCGATGAGCACGATGTCTTCCCGGATGTTGCGCGCGTGATGCCAGTGCCCCATGAGGACTTCCATCGCACCGGAGCCGTATACCCACGCGGTGTCGAAGCAGTTGCCGCCGAGCTCGAAAAAGTGATCCCACATGGCGGCAGCGTGGCTGAGCGATGGCTGGTTGTCGCAGCCCATGACCAGGCTGGAGACGGGTTTTGCGCTCCAGCCGAGGCGGCTCTGTGGAATGGTTGGAGCAGACGGTTTTTCGAGCGGGGCCAGCGGTCCGTAGTGGCTGGCCGGTAGCTCAACTTCAAAGGTCAGGCCCATCGATTCGCGCCAGCGGTCGAGGGCCAGCGCGTTGCACAAACTGTCCTGCCAGCTCACTTCCGGCGACTCGGTCAGGCCTTGCTCGATGCACGTCTGCACATGTTCGATCTGCGTGGCGTAAACGTCGCCCATCGGTCCCTCAACCGATTGTCGGCCTTCTGCGTTGGTGTAGCTGAGCTGCCAGGTCTGAGCGTTGCGGTCGAGCACGATCCACGGGTTTTCAAGCACCATTCGGCCTGCCGAGCCGTAGATCGAAACGGTATTGCTCAAGTTCAGAGAGACGGCAGCGCTCACCGTCGCTGTGCGACCATCCTCGAACGTGAGCAGCGCCGTCGACCATTCATCGACGTGGCTTTCGCCGATGCGGCCGTGCGCGTGAAGGCCGTCAGGTTCGCCCATGAGCATCCTCACCATCGACAGACAGTAGCATCCGACGTCCATGATGCCGCCGCCGCCGAGGCGGCTGGAAAACAGCCGGGAGCTGGCGTCGAACGGTGCCTGGAAACCGAACTGAGCGTCGATGTGTCGAACGGCGCCGATCGCGCCCTGTTCGATCAGTCGCCTCAACGCCTGAGTCTGCGGATGGAGGCGATACATGAAGCCTTCCATGAGAAAGCGTTCGTTACGTCGGGCGCTTTCGATCATCGACATGACCTGGGCATGGTTCAGCCCAAGCGGTTTTTCGCAGAGTACATGCTTACCGGCCTTCAGCGCCTCGATCGTTGCGGACGCGTGGGCCGGGTGGGGAGACGCCACGTAGACTGCGTCCACATTCTCATCTTCAACCAGCGATGCAACGGAGTCGTGTGTCCGAATGTTGCCGTAGTCCCGGGCGAATGTGCTCGCTGACGTTGTGGATCTCGAGGCGACAGCGATGAGTTCCGCATTGCGTGCCTGCTTGATCGCCGCTGCGAAGGTGTGGGCGATCCGCCCTGTAGACAGTATTCCCCAGCGTGTGGTCATGCTTCAAGCCAGCCTATGTTCGTTGGCTGATCATTTGGTAGCGAGGCGCTGGTGTCAATGCGGCGGTGTCCAGCGTGCGCAGGAACTCTGCGTGCAATCAGTGGTCGTCGATGACGTCGGTCTGGGCCACTGTATTGTCGACGATGATCTCGCTGGGATCCTGCGTTGCTTCCTCTACCGGCGCTTGCAGGCCGAGGTGGTAGACGGCAAAGCCCGGCATGACGAACTGGTCGAGCGCCATGCCGATGATGCGGCCGTCGTGGGGAGAGTGCACTTCGCGCTGCTCGTTGGTGATCGGGTCGGTGACTGTGCCCAGCAGATCGCCCTTGCGAACGCGTTTGCCGAGCCGTACCTCGCTGGACAGAATGCCGCCGACATCGGCGCGTAGCCAGGTGGCGGTGTAGTAGACCGGTTCCGGGTTGCCCCAGAGGCTGCGCCGGTTGTACATGCCGAGCGTGTCCAGAAGGGTGAAGATGCCTTTGACGGAGTGCGTCACGTGTTCTTCATTGACCCGCAGCGGCTCGCCCGCTTCCAGCGTAACCGCCGGGATACCTGCTGCGAGCGCTGCATGGCGCAGGGTGCCTTCGGCTCCGTCGCTGTGCAGAATCACGGTTGAGCCGAAGCCCTCGGTGAGCGCCACCACCGAATTGTCGTTCAGGTTGGCGCGGAGCTGCGGCAGGTTGGTTCTGTGGAAGGAACCGGTGTGCAGGTCCACGAGCCCGTTGCAGTGCATGATCACCTCCCTAAAGAAGCTGTAGGCCATGCGAGAGGCGGAACTGCCGTCCCGGTTGCCGGGAAAGTAGCGGTTGAGGTCCCTTCTGTCCGGCAGGTAGCGCGAGTGCCGCTGAAAGCCCTGCAGGTTGACGATGGGTACACCGATGACGATGCCTTTGAGTTTCTTCGTGTCGAGTTCGTACATGACCCGGCGGACTGTCTCGATGCCGTTCAGTTCGTCGCCGTGAATCGCTGCCGTAATACACAACGTCTGTCCCGGTTCCTCGCCGGAAGCGACCAGCACCGGCGTTGGGATAGCGCTGCCGTAGTAGGTTTCTCCCGCATACCAGGTACGCTGCTCCAGCGTGCCGGCTTTGAACGGCGCGCCGAGAAACTCACCCGGCTTGAATGGTGGCGGTGCCGCCTCGGAAGGTGGGGCGGAAGACTCGGCAGGTTCTTCTTCTACATCGACTTCCGGGAGGATCGCCTGCACGGCGACCTGTTCGCGGGTGATGTGGTACTCCACGGTCGGGAGCGTGGATGGGACGGGCCTGCGCGGAACCTGAGACGACCGCTGCACCAGATGGGGTGAAATGCCGGGTACGGGCACGCTGACGTCCTGCTCGCATCCGAGGAGCAGGGTGATCAGTAACGGCAGGGCTGTCAGGGTTCTGGGGTTCACGGGTCTTTCCGAGGTCGTGCGCGCTCGAGATCTTATGAATTCTACGTTTTGCCCGGTCGCCAGCGGGTTTTGGTCAGTATGGGCGGGCACCACATCACTTGCAATATGAGCATTGGCCCGCAAGCCGATATTTTTTATAGGAAAAAGAGATAGGGCACAGGTCTGTCGGCGGGGTCTGTTTGACCGAGGTTCGGCATTTCCACACAATGCCGGCTCATTCAACCAGCCAATGATTTGCACGAGAGGAGTCAATCAACATGGCAATTAAAGAAGGCGATAAGCTACCTGAAGCCACGCTGCACACGATGAAGGACGGCAAGCCCACCCCAGTCACTACAGGTGATCTGTTCGGAGGTAAGAAGGTCGTCGTTTTTGCCGTTCCTGGTGCGTTCACCCCGACCTGTTCCCAGGCACACCTGCCGGGCTTCGTGGTCAATGCAGACGCCATCAAAGCGAAAGGCGTGGACGACATCATCTGCCTGTCGGTCAACGATGCGTTCGTCATGGGCGCCTGGGGCGAGGGGCAGAATGCTGAAGAGCTGACCATGGTCGGTGACGGCAACGGGGATTTCACTCGCGCGATCGGTCTAGAGATGGACGGCTCGGGCTTCGGTCTCGGCACCCGCTCCCAGCGTTATGCCATGGTTGTGGACGACGGTGTGGTCAAGCACCTGGCCGTAGAAGCACCTGGTGCTTTCGAGGTGAGCAAGGCGGAATCGGTGCTCGAAGCGCTTTAAGCCTCGGAAGCCCCGGCTTCCGCCTTTGCCGGAGCAACCCTCCGGATCAGGCATTCCTGAGCCGCGGTGGCCACCAGTTGGCCATCGCGGTCGAAGAAATGCCCTTTGACGTAGCCCCGTGCTCCCCCCGCATGGGGCGATGTTTTTGCAAACAGCAGCCATTCATCTGCTTTCACAGGCCTGTGAAACCACAGCGCGTGATCGAGGCTGGCGCCCATGATCTGGTCTCTGATTTTGCGCCCGCCGTGAGGCAGCATCGATGTACTCATGAAGTCCATATCCGACATGTAGGCAAGCAGTGCCTGATGCAGAACAGGCTCTTCCGGCAGCGCCTCAGTGGTTTTGACCCAGGTGTGTTTGAAGGGGGGATGCGGGTCCTCGTTGGCCATGAGCAGATTTTCCACCTGCCGCGAATCGATGGCCTCGAAGCGGAACATGTAGCGCTTTACCTCCGGACGCTTCTTCGCCACCTGCTGATAGAGCTCGAGATCGCTTCTGAGACACTCCGGTGGCAGTACGTTCGGCATGGGCTGGCTGTGCGTGAGGCCGGTTTCGCCTCTGTGCCAGGAGCTCGAGAGGTTGAAGATCGCGCGGCCGTGCTGGATCGCTACAACGCGTCGGGTAGAGAAGGAGCGGCCGTCACGGATGCGGTCCACCTCGTAGAGTATCGGGGTCTTCCAGTCGCCGGCTCGAAGAAAATAGGCGTGTATCGAGTGGATCTGGTGCGTGGGGTCTACCGTGCGGGCCGCGGCGCTGATGGCCTGGGCGAGCACCTGGCCGCCGAACACGTGCTCGGTTTTGTGATTCTGCCCGCGGTACAGGTTTTCCTCGATGCGTTCGACATCGAGCAGATCGAGGATTTCAGCAAGCACTTTGTTCATGCCCCATTCTAGACAGGCTGGATGCCGAGGGCTATGGTCGGCGCAGCAGGAGGCAGACATGCAGATTCTCAGGGTTTACACCGGCAACGATGGCGAAAGCCATTTCGAAGACGTGGACATCGAGTTGGAGGACCGTGGTCCCATGGGGCGTATCTCCGCTCTGTGGAAAGGCAGGGGCGTCATGTTCCGCACGGTGGAAGGCGACTATGACCTCGACTTTCATAATGCACCTCGTCGCCAGTTCGTCATCAACCTGACCGGTAGCGTCGATATCGAGGTAGGTGACGGAACCGTGCGTCGCCTGGGGCCTGGCGGTATTCTTCTTGCTGAAGACACGACCGGCCGTGGTCACATCTCCCGGGCGGTGGACGGTGAACCCCGAACCTGCATTTTCATTCCCCTGGAGGATGACTGACATGGCATTCGAAGTTTTTCAGTTTCCCTGTTTGAACGACAATTACGGTTATCTGATTCATGACTCCGACTCAGGCGCGACCGCCAGCATCGATTCTCCGGATGCCGAGGCCATCAACGCGGCGCTCGAGGAAAAAGGTTGGGCGCTGACGCATATCCTCAACACGCACCATCACTACGATCATGCCGGCGGCAACGAAGCACTCAAAGAACGCTGGCAGTGCCAGATCGTGGGTGCGGCGAACGATGCCGAACGGATTCCTGGAATCGATGTTCGGGTAGCCGACGACGATTCTGTTGCTGTCGGCGGGCTCATTGCCCGTGTACTCGAAGTGCCGGGACATACGTCTGGACACATCGCCTACCACTTCGCGGAGCAGAATGTGGCCTTCGTCGGCGATACGCTTTTTGCGCTGGGGTGCGGGCGCATATTCGAGGGTACCCCGGGGCAGATGTGGGACAGTCTGCAGTCGCTCATGGCGTTGGCAGACGACACCGTGATCTACTGCGCTCATGAATATACACAAGCCAACGCAGCGTTCGCCCTGAGCGTCGAACCCGGCAATCAGGCGCTGGTGAAACGGGCGCAGGAGATTGACGCGCTACGGTCCGAGGGGCGCCCCACGGTTCCGACGACGATTGGCCTCGAGAAGGCTACGAATCCGTTTCTGCGGCCGGACAGCCGGGAGATCCAGGCAGTCACTGGCCTGGTCGGCAAGCCGTTGGTCGACGTGTTCGCCGAAACCCGGCGCCTGAAAGACAACTTCTGAGCTTGAACCCGCATCGGCAGTCCGGGCTCGTCAGCGCCTTCGCTGCCTATGCATTCTGGGGCGTGGCGCCGGTCTACTTTCTCTGGGTTGCCTTCGCTGCCCCTGAGGAGGTGCTTGCGCATCGATTGGTGTGGGCCACCGTGTTGCTGGTCCCCGCCATGGTGCTGCTCGGGCACGGGCCGACGTTTCGCAACCTTGCCCGTCGGGATGTCGGCTGGCTGACGCTCAGCGCGTTTCTGCTGTCTGGCAACTGGCTCATGTTCATCTGGGCTCTGTTCAACGATCGCATGGTCGAGACGAGCCTCGGTTACTATCTCAACCCGTTGATGACGGTGTTTCTCGGCGTGGTGTTTCTTCGCGAGAGGCCCCGAATCGGGCAATGGGTCGCCATCATCATAGCCGCCGGGGCGATGGTGCACGAGATCTAAGTGATGGATGACTTTCCGTTTGTTGCATTGTTTTTGGCGGTGTCGTTCGCGCTCTACGGGTTCGTGCGCCGACGGGTGGGCGTACCTTCATTTGTTGGTCTTACGGTTGAAACCCTGATTCTGCTGCCGTTTGCACTGGGCTACTTCGTCTGGCAATGGCTGAGCCCGACCGGGCTGCCGGATCACACTCCGCCGGAGTTTGCGCTTCTGGCGCTGGGTGGGGCGGTGACTATTTTTCCGCTGCTGTGTTTCGCTTATGCGGCTCTGCACGTGCCGTTCACGATTCTGGGGTTCATCCAGTACCTGGCGCCGTCCCTGACGCTTACGCTGGCCGTCACTGTATACGGACAGACTGTCACCGCGGAACGGTGGCAGACTTTCGCGTTCATCTGGACGGCGGTGGCACTGTTCTCTTTCGAGAGCCTGTATCATGGGTGGAGGAACGCAAGAGCAACGAAGCAGGTTACTGAAGATGCAGCAGGCAGATGACTTTCTTGCCGAGAGCCGGTCGCTTTTCGAGCTGGTGGCACCGTTGGATGACGACGCGCTCGAGCGCGTCACGGCCTTCAAAGGCTGGCGAATCGCCAACGTGATCGCACACCTCAGCGTGTGGAACCGCGCGGCGGTTCTTTCCCTGACGGATACCGATGCGCTGAGTGCGCTCTTGAGAGGTATCGGTGAGCACCTCAAAGCCGGGGGCAGGATGACGGAGTTCGAAAAGGACTGTCACGAGGGCGTATGGGGCCGAGCGCTTGTCGAGCACTGGTGGCGATCCTGCGAAGAGACCGCTCGTCATTTCGCGGTTGCGGATCCGGCACAGCGCGTACCCTGGGCGGGACCTGACATGAGCGCCCGCTCCTCGATCAGTGCACGCTTGATGGAAACCTGGGCGCATGGCCAGGAAGTGTTCGATGAGCTGGGGGTCGTGCGTGCGAACGCGGATCGCATCTACAACATCGCCGTGCTCGGCAACAACACGTATGGCTGGACATTCAAAAACCGCGGGGAGCAGCCTCCGGAGCCAAGACCTTTCCTCGAGCTCGTGGCGCCGTCTGGAAAGGTCTGGACGTTCAACGAACCGCGTGACGACGAGCGGATCTCCGGCAGCGCGGAAGCCTTCTGCCAGGTGGTTACCCAGGTGCGTAATATTGCGGATACCGATCTTGAGGTCAGCGGCGCCAATGCCGAAGCATGGATGAGCAGGGCGCAGTGCTTTGCCGGCGCGCCTAACGACCCACCTGCACCCGGCACACGGGTGATTCGCTGCTGAACCTGTTGGCGAGGACCGGCTTCTTTACCTGTGGTGTTCGGCGCCAGAGAAAGTGGCTGGGTCAGAACATCGACTGAGCGGTGAGCGCGTTGCGCAGATTGTTGTTGGCGGTGACCAGCCGATCCGACAGCTTTCGGGCAAGACCGCGCATGACCACGTAGCCGATGTCGATGTGGGTGCTGAGGATTGCCTGCAGGCTGCTGGCGTCCCAGCGGATCGCCCGAAGGGGCTCTTTCGCCCGGACTGTGGCGGAGCGGCGTTTGACGCTCAGCACGGCGCGCTCGCCAACGATCTCACCGGGTCCGATGACCGCGATCACCTCCATTGCCGATTCGTCGCCCACCTGGGTGACGAGGACCTCGCAACGCCCTTCCAGTATGAAGAATACAGCGTCATCCAGGTCTGACTGACGCATGAGCAGCTCACCGTGATCAAACTCGAAAGACTGGGCGTCGGCCAGGAGCAGATCGGCTTGAGCCTCGCTGAGACCATTGAAATAGTCTGATGCGAGCAGTGCGGGCTTCAGCCCTTCCTGCGAATCAGAACTGGGAGCCACCGGCCATCTCGTCTGCCTTGCGCATGGCCTGCTGAAGAGACTTCAGAGAGCGCAGGAACGGGTTGTACTGGTCGTAGGGCGGTGGCAGATCGGCAATGGCTTGTTGAGCAAGCGCCTTGTTTTCGTAGATGCCGAGTATGAGCACGTAGAAAAGGCGGTCGTCGCTGGCAACGCGCGCTGCAGAAAGGCCGCGCAGCTGATGTTCGGCGGCGTACTCCTCGAGGAACTCTTTGCTGGAAACGGCCATGAGCTGAGCCACCCAGAAATCCCCCGGCAGCTGAAGCAGGGAAGTCGGCTTTTCAGGTACGTAGGCCAGCCGCTGGTAATCCGGACGCTCGTCGGCATTGCCGGTTTGCACCGGATCGTAGTCAGGTGCTCGTGCGTGTGTGGGTTCAGGCCTACGGACGGGCTCCGATACCGGTTCCGGATCAGGCTCGGGAGTAAAAACGGCCTGTTCGTCAGATGGCTCGATGACGGCTGGTTCGGGCGCCTCGCCGTAAGGCTCCGACGGTGCGGGTGGCACCTCGAGCGTTTCCTGTGGTTGCAGTGCCAGCGTTTCAGACTCTTCCTCAGAGACCGGAACCTCCGCGACCGGAACGACCGGTACCGATTCTGGATCCGGCTCCTGGAACTGCGCATTCTCTGCAGGCATTTCGTTGCCGTCCAGCTCGTTTTTCTCGCTCTCGCTCAGACGTCGGCACGACCATCTGCCGTCCGCCTCCGAGCGTTCGCAGAACCAGTCTCCGTTGCGAGTGGTCTCGGCTGCCATGGCCGAGGGAATACCCTGAGTCAGAGGGGTCAGAGGCATCAGAGCGAATGCGGCCAGAATCGCGAGCGTGCTTCTGGACGAAGCCCGACGCGCGGAGCGGTGTGGGTGGGCAATCATGAGCCGGTACTTTGCACGTTGGTCTGGCTACTGTCAAAGCCCATTGTGGTGCAATTGCTTGTCAAGTTGCTGGGCGTAAATTGTTGTCGTTTCGTCATATATCGATTGTAAGGTGCATTGCAGGTGCAGCCGGATTTGGTCATGATTCGGCGGTCCTCGAACACGAGCTGTGGAGGGGTATGGCGCTAACACTCAGCGAATTCCAGCAGACGCCGAAGATTCTGCGTCTCAACATCGCCGGCCGCCCGATAGACTGGGTCAGCTGGCAGGACGCGGTATGCCTTTATGCCCGCGATCTGGTTCAGTGGACGCTGGGTGATCCCATACTGCATATCCGCGGAGGGCACAGCCGAAGTAACGGTCTGCCTTCCACTCTGGATATCCACTCGATCATCGCCTGCCAGGGACGCATTGTGGAGCGGGTTAAAAACGTACCGCCCCTGACCAACCGTGCGCTGTTCGTGCGCGATCGTAATACCTGCCTGTATTGCGGCCATCATTTTCCAGACTCGGCGCTCACCAGGGATCACGTCCAACCCACAAGCCGTGGTGGCAGAGACGTTTGGGACAACGTTGTTGCAGCCTGTAAGCGGTGCAACCATCTGAAAGGAAATCGACTGTTGCCGGAATGCGGGCTCGATCTTCTGGCGCTGCCGTATACACCGAATTTTTCCGAGTATCTGGCGCTGACCAATACAGGGAGAATTCTGGGCGATCAGATGGACTTTCTGAAGAAGAGTTTCGGCGCCAACAGCCGACTCCTGCACTGAGAGAGTTGCACTGAGCCGGCATTCTGCTCGTCAGCGGAATCCTTTTACACAGTCGTACCCGTACAGGTCATCGACTTTCTGCATCATGACCTCCGGCAGAAAACGGCTGCCGAAAGCGATCTTCAGGTTGCGCAGCCATGCGCTTCGGGGTTCCAGTGTCATGTTCCGTTTCATGATCCGCTTTTCGTGTGCATGAACCTTTCTGGCCCGCACGCGCCGATACTGCTCGTACTCTTCCAGCGCTGTGGGCAGGTGGTCGTCGTAGTTGTCGAGCATGCGCATCAACACCCAGGCATCTTCGGCAGCCAGAGCGAAGCCCAGACCGGTGAACGGCAGCGATGTATGTGCGGCCCTCCCGAAGAGTGCCTGATCGCCCCGGAACCAGTGTTCTCTGGGCGGCGACTCGGTGAGCTGTACGCTCTGAACCGGCTCGGCTGATCCCGTGAGCCGCTGGTGCCAGGCTTCCCCGGATTCGGCGATGATTTCCACCCAGTAGCTGTCGTTGCAGGGCAGGCAGGTGGCACACGACCGGTTGGCGATCCACCTCGAGAGGAATCTGCCATCCCGCTCATCGTCTCCACGCTGCAGCCTGTAGGTGCTTCTCGTCCAGGTCGTCGGTGTCGTCTGCGCGTCTGCCACGGGCTGGTTCGTCAGGTACAGGTCGGCGGCAGCCCCGGTGTCTTCGGTGCTCACGAACTCCACGCCTCGTTCCTCTGCCAGCGCTCTGAGCGTCCCTTCCAATGCGACGTTTTCAATGCAGGCGTGTGCGTAGCCGTAGCGGTCTCTGGCGAATTCACGCAGCGGCCGCTGGCTGAGCAGATAGCCGCTGGACGCTGAGCGGGTGAGGTCAGCAAGCGGAAAGAAGCACGACGGTTCCAGGGCTTCTCTCACGCCCAGTGCCTGCAGCACCCGCCAGGCATTGGGCGGCACCTCATGAACCGGTTGCTCGGGGGCGGTCGTCCAGCCCGATACGGAAACTCTGTCCGCGGCCTGCAGACAGCAGATGCTGGCTAGGAGAACTTCTGGGCCGCGACCGCTGAGAGAAACGTGCAAGTCAGGTCCGCTTCCAGCGCGTGCCTTCCCGGGTGTCTTCCAGTTCGATGCCGGCAGCAGTGAGCTCATCGCGGATGGCATCGGCTCTGGCAAAATTCCGGTCGCCCCGCGCCTGGTTGCGCTCTGCGATCAGAGCGTCGATGGCATCGTCTGAGAGGCCATCGCTGTCCTCGGCAACACCGCGGAAGTGGCTCTCCGGATCGATGTTGAGAATGCCCAGAAGCCAGCCGCCAGCCAGCAGTTGGCGGCGTAGCGTCTGGCGCTGTTCGTCGTCTTCGCTGCGGTTCATTTCACCGGCGATGGCATGCAAAGCTGCCAGGGCGACAGGCGTATTGAGATCGTCGCACAGGGCTTCAACGACAGCTTCGGGGTAGTGCTCGGCGTGTTCGAAGTCGAGTGCGGTCTCCGTGCCCGGTACTTCCCGGAGTGCCTGGTACAGGCGGTCGAGCGAAGCCTTGGCCTGGTTGAGCAGGTCCTCGGTCCAGGCGAGAGATGACCGGTACTGACCCGACAGCAGGGCGTAGCGCAATGCTTCACCGCTGTGGCGCTTGCGCAGATCGACGATGGTCTCGATATTGCCAACCGATTTCGACATCTTTTCCTGGCCCAGCGTGAGCATGCCGTTGTGCAGCCAGTAGCGGGCGAAGGTCTCCCGGTTGAAGGCGCAGCGGCTCTGCGCTGATTCGTTTTCGTGGTGCGGGAACACCAGATCGGAGCCGCCGCCATGAATGTCGATCGTTTCGCCCAGGTGTTTGTAGCTCATGGCCGAGCACTCGATGTGCCATCCGGGACGCCCACGACCCCAGGGGCTTTCCCAGCCCGGCAGGTCGTCAGCGGAGGGTTTCCACAGAACGAAATCCTTGGCATCACGCTTGTAGGGCGCCACCTCGACCCGGGCGCCGTCGATCATGTCTTCGAGGCTGCGTCGTGACAGGAAGCCGTATTTTGCATCCGTGGATACGCTGAAAAGCACATGGCCTTCGGCCTCGTAGGCGTGCCCCGCGTCAATCAACCGCTCGATGAGCGCGATGATCTCTTCGATGTGGTGGGTGGCCCGAGGCGCAACATCCGGCGGGCGGACCCATAGCGCTTCCACGTCGTCTTCATAGGTTTTCGCATAGCGATCGGCGAGCGTCTGGATGGGCTCCCCGAGCTCGGCTGCCGCTTTGTTGATCTTGTCGTCGACGTCGGTGATGTTCCTCGCGTAGACCACCCCGGCGTACATGGCGCGCAGAAGCCGCACCAGCACGTCGAACACCACGGCCGGGCGGCCGTTGCCGATATGCACGTAGTTGTAGACGGTTGGCCCGCACACATACATCGTCACCCGGTTCGGATCGGCTGGGGCAAAGGTTTCTTTGCGCCCGGTGGCGGTGTTGTGCAGTTTCAGCGGGGTGGTTACAGCGTTTGTGGTCATGTCGATCCTTGGGGGTTGTCCGGTCTGTTCCGGCATGAAAGGCGTTCGATGGGCTGCAGAGCGCGTTCAGCAGCTCCGGCAACTACTCGAGCAGCAACTCACACAGTAGGGGGTAGATCGACGATCGTTCATGGGTCTGGATTATACGGGATCGACGATCACCTGGTCACCATTCACCCGCAGGTA
>JAUIKX010000024.1 GCA_030430515.1 Gammaproteobacteria bacterium
CAGCAGGCTCACGCGGCCACGATAGTCTGAGCCGAGCGCTTCAACATACGGATATCGCCCCAACCAGTTGAGCTCACCGACCACGATGCGATCTGACTGGCTGAGCACATCCGTGACCTGGGCGCGCCCCTGATGCACGCGCGCGCGCACCACATCGCCGGCGCGCAGGCGGTTGCGCTTGCCGCGCTCGATCTCTACCTCGCCGAGCAACAGCGTTTTGCCCTGCTGGGTGACGACGCCTTCGACAACTTCTCCAGCGTGGGGCAGGTGGTAGTAACCCGCATGGTCCTGTTCGATCTCGCCGTTGCGCAAAAGGCCCTTGAGCACCAGGCGCAGCTCGCGCACAGCACCATGCCTGCCCTAACAGAGCGCTGCTTTCAAAGCGTGCCAGTCCGGCGGCTCAGAAGACGACTGAAGGAGGGACTGCACGGTGCTGGCCGTAATTCGTGCAGATTTTTTGCGCGACATGTTTGACACTTTAACCGTGCTTTGAGTAAATTGCGCGCCCTGCTTAGCGCAGGTTCACCCCGATGCCGAGGTGGTGAAATTGGTAGACACGCTAGCTTCAGGTGCTAGTGGGGGTAACCCCGTGGAGGTTCAAGTCCTCTCCTCGGCACCATTCCTCTCTGTCTCTCGACCATCAGACTCCAAGGCGCATTCGACCTGAGAACAATCTAAGAATACCATTCCAGCTCAACAAGTATTCAACACGAATCGGAAAACAGGTAGACAAAATGAGCGAGAACCTCTCGACCATTAGCGAATTCCTCCCGACCATTATCGACAGTCTCACACTCCTAATCGTCGCGCTTACCTTAGTCGTCCATTCCCGACGAAATCTCCGATTTCACCGAGTCGAAGAGGCCCGCATGTATTTTGAGCTCACAGATCGTTGGGCGAAGATTCTTGAATTGCTCTACGAACTCAGGACTAAATCCGCTCCAACAAAGGAAGAACTGGAAGCCAGATATCCAGCTTACGCCGACTTCATGGCGACAGCAGAATGGAGAGGAACCTATCGCCCTATCTGCAATTTTTTCGAAGACGTTGGATTGCTGGTCAAGCGCAAGGTCATAGACATCAACGTAGTCAGGGTTCTAGTTACGGTGGACCCAAAAGACTACGAACTACTACGCGGCGTACTGGAGTATCTAAGGCAGCACTATACTGACCGATGGGACATATATATTTTCTGGAACTACCTCCTTGAACTGGCGGCGAAGGAGGATCCGCTGCGCCCATACGCAGAAAATAACGTTTACGAACCACCCGATTAAGGATGATCCCTTCTAGCGAACCACCGAACAGCTTGCAGAAGCAGTTCGAGAAAATGAATCAGGAAGCAGAAAAATTGCTCTTGGAAGGTGGTAGCAGGAATGCAGATTCGCTGTCCGGACAATGCACTTTCGCTCTTCACCAACAGGCCATCAGCCTTTTGAACAATCAGGACACTAGAAGCTGTGTTGCGATTCTTACTGGCTTTCCCATTGTCTTGGAAAACGAAGAAGTACGATACGAGAACGACGGCCCTATTGGCGCTGTTCTTCTGGCCGGTGCCCTAGTGACTTTAGGCATAAATGTCATCTTGCTTGCGCCCATAGGCTGCCAATCAATCATGGGCGCTATGATCGAGACAGAAGATAGCTTGTGTGATCGCAACTGTCTTTTCCCCCTGCCAACAAAAAAGCCCCTCAGAGACTTGCTGACAAAAGCAAACACCCGCCACCTGATTTCGATCGAACACCCTGGCGTCAGCAAGGATGGTCACTACTACAATATGCGCGGAAAAGACATCAGCTCCAACGTTATTGCCATGGACCATCTATTCACTGACACACCATGGACAACCAGCGCTTTTGCCGACGGTGGAAATGAAATCGGATGCGGATGTATTGACGGCAGCCTGATCTCCGAAAATATCGAACACGGCGAGGTTATCTTTTCAACAACGGAAGTAGACCACCTGACGCTGTGCGGCGTTAGCAACTGGGGTGCATTCGGCCTGATATCCTATCTCTCCGTGGCCTCGAAGCACGGAGACCTTTTAATGAACAAGAGCCTTACACCACTCGCCCACTCGAGGTTATTCTGGGCAGCAGACAAAGCTGGCGCTGTGGATGGCGTGACTTGCAGCCAGACTGGATCAGTTGATGGTATTCCGCTAGCTGAACACAATGCGAAGATTTCCGCTTTCTTCGAGCTTGCGAACAAATACCTAATTTGAACGATAACTAACCCATCAGCCTCTCCACCAGCTTACGGAAATGCTCTCCCCGATCGGCAAGCGAGCCGTATGCATTGTAGCTCGGGGCACCCGGCGAAAACACACAGACATCTCCTTCTTCCAAGCGACTCGAAGCGATCGAAACGGCTTCCGTCAAATCATCACAGTACACAACTTCAGTGTCGACACCTTTCAGGTGCTGCGCATACTTATGACCCGTCTCCGGCAGCACAAAGATGTATTTCAAGCCGAGCGCTCTGACTTCATCGAGCACACCCACGTTGTAAGGCGCACGCTCAAGGCCGCCGAAGATCAAGGCCGTACGTGAAGGGGCTGCCCCCTGGAGCGCCATAACCGTTGAGTCGCAGGTCTTCGATGCACTGTCGTTTATCCAATGGATACCACGATGCATACCCAGACTCTCGTTTCGGTGCGCAAGCCCGGTAAAGCTCGCGATGCCATTAGAGATAAGCGCACCATCGACCTGAAAATGATCGGCGATCGCGACTGCTGCCAGCGCGCTTTGCCGGGCATTCGAGCTGGCGCGGCAATAGCCAGCCAGCTTTGCCACGCGATCGTCAGCACAATAGATATCGTCACCTCTCAGGTGCCAGGCATCTGCCGCGCCAATCTCCACACAGTGGGGGTCGAGCCCGATGGAAGCCAGCGCAGCCAGCGCCGAGCTCGTCGCAAAGGCGACAGCACCCTCGGGCTGGTGCGTCACCAACCGCGCCTTCGCGGCAACGTAATGAGCGTAATCAGGATGCCAGTCCTGGTGATCCGGAAAGATGTCGAGCAAACAGGCAACCGCCGGCGCATTGCCACGCTCCAGATCCGCACACTGAAAACTGGACAGCTCCAGTATCGGCAGCACATCGCCACGAAGACAGACATCAAGATACTGGATCGCCGGCTCACCGATGTTGCCCAGAACAAGGCTCTCTACGTTAGCCGCATCAAAGATGGCCTTAACCAGAGAGGATGTGGTGCTCTTTCCACCGCTGCCGGTAATGCCGATGCAGGGAACGCCAGCCTGACGCATCTCGCTCAGAAAGATGTTTGTGGCGGTGGTCTGCACGAGATCGAGTTCTTCCGCCAGCTGCCTGAACGGGTGGGACGGACGAAAGCCTGGCGATCGGATCAACACATCGAGACGCCCAAACGCCTGCCTGACCATAGCCGGATCAGCGCCCTCATCCGAAAAGACGGTGATGTTTGCCTCCTGGCCACACTCGGCAAGCAGCCGATGCATGGCCTTGCCTTCGAGCCCGAAGCCAAGAATGCCGATCTGTTGACCCTTAAGTTCGGAGATATTCATCGATGGTGCTTTTCCAGAACTCCGGTATCAGATGCTCGCCTTCGAGCGTATAGAGTGCGTTAAGCTGGTCGTCATCGATCTCACCGGCTGTCGCAGATAGATCACGTTCGATCTCGACAAGATGTGCCGGCGGGTTCGAAACATCCTGCATGTACAAACGGAACGCCGCACGACACTCCACTATTGTTCCAACACACTCGAACGGCTTCTGGCTTGTCAGCCCGACAAGTGAGCGAAGAATGGGGGCATTTGCCGGCTGCTGGAGAAAATCACCAGCAAAAATGCTACGCACTTCAGCAGGCGGCAGCTCGGCGGCAAAAAGAAGTTGAACAAAAACGCACTTCGGACAACGTCCGCACCAGCGAGCCAGCGGGCTGTCCTTTCGAATTTTGAAGTTCCCGTTACAGGAAGCAAAATGCTGATGATGCTCATAGTGGCGACAGAATTTCTTTACGATGAGCATCTCTGAAGCCTGTCTGAGCGCGCTGAAGTAGACCGGTGATTCCGGTGCGTTACGCGAACACCACGCTCGGAATGCTCTCTCGAAGTCTAAGCCCTTGCTCCACTGGTGGTTCACTTCCACACCGTTCCACAACGGCATCGTCGGCTCGTTGGCACTGCTTTCATTCGCAGCGATCACTGCGCGGTAGCCTCCCAGGTGGGCGCAGAGCACGCTCAAAAAGGCGATACAGGCAGAAATGGGAACATGCCCGTTCGGAGCGCCTGCATCGTTCAAACGAAACAACTCTGCATCGAGGCTGCGTTTCGCGACCAGATGATCCAGCCCCATGGACTCAGCCGAGCGCTCAATGAACTCCGCGGTGTTCATCGAAAACGCCGCCATCTTCGTCGCGCATCCGGACACGGCCTCTTTCGCGGTCAGCGAGTCTTTACCGCCACCCACCAGCAGAAGCGCGGAACCATCCTGAGCAATCCCGTCGAGCGCAGCACCTTCAGAACCCGTCGACCGGTCATCACCAATCGGAAAACCGGTGAAAGTGCCCGGATCGATGTCGTTCCTGAAGTAGAACTCCGCCAGCCCCTGGGTATAAATCGACGCCCAGAATTGAGCATCGGCTGGAGAAACCGTCTCTGCAACGATTTCGCAGGGAATGCAGGCCTTGTAGTAGGAGACGCCGAAGGCGAATAGCATACCCTGGAGCAGCGCTTTGGTTGTGCCTTCTTCCGGGTTTGGAGCCGGGAGCATTTCGGGAAGAATAATCTCTTCTACAAAGTCGAGGGCCACGTCATCGCGATCGACAAAGCGATAACTCATCCTGATTTTTCGACCCTCGCACGTCACGTCGCGAAAGACGAATCTGGGTTGAGCGTTCACCCGTTCCGGCGCAATTTCGGTTTTGGTCATTGTTTTTGCGAGGGACTCGAAAGATCCACGTGAACCGTTCAGAACTCAGATGCGCGCCATTGTAAGCGAGTGACCGAGATGCGTTAAGGCTGACTCAGCCGTTGCTGAAAGCCGCTCGCCTGTCTTACACAACGCTTACAGACCCGCCTCGATCGATTCAATACGCTGATTTGTGGCAGAGTGAGTAGTACTGTCATGAAGTCCACAAGGAACGTTGGAGGCAACATGAGTTTGCGTACTGTTTTCATATCGATACTTCTCGCCAGTGCGTGGAGTGCCAGTTCAATCACCTGGGCTGGAGATCTGCCAAAAGGCTTTATCCCCCAATGTCTGAGTGGCGATGGCAATGTAGCCGTCGGCCTCTGGCGCCCCAACGACTTAGCAAATGAGGAGGAGCGACTCCTACGCATCAACCTGAGCACCGGTGAGCACACGACTCTCCCCGACTATCACCGATGTACCGGCATAGACTTCGACGGATCACACATTGTACTAGTCTCGTCTCCCGACAGATCAGCCATACGCCTGTGGGAACCAGCAACTGGAGATCTGACCACGCTCAAAGAGGGATACCAGTTCTATACAGGGCTTCGAAGCATCACGGCTGACGGCAGCCTTGTCTTCTATCGTGAAGTGTCCGTGGTTGATGGAAAGCAAATCCACACTTACCGCCTTTACGATGTTGCCAATAGCACAGAGGAAGTAACCAGCATCGGTATTCTTTCAACAAGCGGCCTGTACTTATTCGACTTCGCTCCAACCACCATCACGATCGAAGAACTGTCCACTGGGACTCAAAGAGTCATGACCCGTGCAGAATCCGGTTGTTCATCGGATTTCAGTGTTAGGGCTGTAAGCGATGACGGAAACAACCTGCTGCTGCAATGCGCGAACGACGAGATCCGCCGATACGATCTGAGTACGTCTAGTAAGGAATTGCTTGTTCCTGCACCAGGTGAAACCAGTTACTCAATCGCGAACGGGGGAAAATACTGGAGCCGATCTATCACTTTTATAACGGCGGACCTGAAACACGTTAGCTTTTTCGACATCGACTGGACATCGAGCCAGACCATGCCAAACGGCTATTACTGGTTCTACGATGGTGATGCCGAACACCTTTTCAAGCTCGACCATGGCAGCTTGATCTCTGACGACGGCAGAAAGACAACCATCGGCGTTAGAGTGCCGTTTTCAGCCGGCCAGAGACGCCCCATGAGCATTATGGGCAACGCTTTCAACGTCCACCGAGGGACTATGAAGGCATCAGACTACGACTTTGGCGGAGAGGGTATCGCCTATCACGACATCACAACCGGCAACGTTCTAACGCCACCCTGGCGATACCGGCGCGCCGATGATGTCGACCGTCCGGCGTCGCCGCTCTACCTACCATACACCAACATCGGTCACATCCAGGCAGGTGAATGGCTGGAGTACTCGATCTCGTCGCCCGAAACCGAGCTGTATGACCTGTCTTTCAAGGTCGCCTCTCCGCTCGACGGAGGTATTTTCCACGTAGAGATCGACGGCGTGGACGTGACCGGCCCAGTCGAGGTGCCAAATACCGGTGGCTGGGGAAAAGACAGCTACGAATACGTGACGGCCAAGGATGTGTACATCGGCGAAGGAAGCCATATTCTCCGGTGGGTCGCAGAGAAAAACGCACGGCAACATCCGTTTGTTGGCAACCTGGAGAGCATCTCGTTTCACAGAAAGGACGACGGGCAGGCGCCATTTTTCGGAAGCCCGTTCCGCGTGGGCGATCGGATTCAGGCTGAACATTTCGATCTGACCGACCCCGGCATTACTCAGAATGGCCTGGCACCGGCCAGCTACAGCGACAACACGCCGACCAACGACGCCTCCACCGCCAGCTTCCGGCTGGATGAGGGACCTGAGATCGCGACGTCGACACACGCGGACGGGGGCTTCAACGTCGGAACTTTTCAGGCTGGGGAGTGGATGGAATACACCGTCAAGACACCCTATTCGGGCGCTTACGACCTGAATTTCAGGGTTGCTTCACAGCTCGACAACGGCGTGTTTCATCTGGAGTACAACGGAGAAGACATCAGCGGCCCCATCGTCGTGCCGAACCCCGGTGGATGGCAGAACTGGCAGGACGTGTCCGTGAAAGGGGTGTGGCTCCAAACCGACTACTACAAGCAGGACAGTGCCGTTCTGCGACTTGTTGCGGATCGCAACGCCGATCAGTGGCCGGTGGTCGCCAATGTGGATTACTTCAGCATCGAGGAAGCGACCAGCACCGAGCAGAAACCCTACCGTCAACGCAGCATCAGCTGCGGTGAAATCGACGCGGAGCACTTCGACCTCGGCGGGCCTGGCGTTGCCTATTTCGACACCACACCTGGCAACAACGCCGAGGAATCGCACCTGCGCCTCGCAGACGATGTCGACGTCGCACATCACTCAAAGGTTTACGGATGGGGAGAGCACAACGTCGGCAACATCGAAGCGGGCGAGTGGCTGGAGTACACCTTCGATGCCAGCACAGCCGGCCTCTACGACCTCGATTTCCGCCTGGCGAGCCCGCTGAGTAACGGGCAATTCAGGGTGGAGGTCGACGGTAACCCCGTTGGCGGGCCGGTGGCGGTGCCAAATACCGATGGATGGTTGATCTGGACATATACATCGCTGCCGGAACCCGTGCACCTCGACGAAGGCACCCATGTGCTGAGATGGATTGCCCACAAAAACGCCGATGAGTTTCCGAGGGTCGCAAATCTCGACCGGCTTCGGATCTGCCGCCGCCGCTAGACCTTTCCGGCGATGGTCAGCGCTTCCTGAATCAGGCGCACCATCGCCGCATGCGGACGGATGAATTTCTGGTAAAACTGAAAGCCCGTCTGTCGGTAACCGGCTGCAAGCTGGGGATCAGCAAGCAGCTCCAGACAGACCTCAACGCACTGTTCCGGTGTCTGGTAGGCCGCGAAGTGACGACCTGCCTGCACCTCATCCAGGTTCTGGTAGATCGGCGCCTGGCTGACCAGGCAGCGTGACGCCGCGAGGCATTCCGGCAGCTTCCAGCCGGTGGATCCACGCACGCCAGCCTGGCTGACGTTGATGACGCTTGCGTGACTGCGGGCGAGGTGGCCCTGGAAGTTCTCTCTGCCTTCCGGCACATCGTCGATGAGATCCGGGCGCATGCGCAGCGTTGCGGCGGTCGGATAGAGCCCGCCGACAAAGCGCGGCCCCAGCCCCTCTTTCAGCGCTTCGATCAACCTGACCCGAAACGCATTCAGATCGGCGATGTGTGCACGTCGGGCTTCATCGCCATGTGTCGGCTCTTTGTACAGCCGGGTCCGCAGATAAACGGTCGAGGCTGCGGGAACATCCGGTGCTACCTCAAAGTTGTCGATGAATTGACCTGCTGAGGCATCGGACCTCACCGCGGCACCGATCACCCGGCGCAGAGCCTTGTGCGGGCCCCGACGGAGGCTGAACGTAGCGGCTTGCCTGTGAACCCGCAGAACGCGCCCTTCCTGCCTGGAACGACAGCCGTACTGAATCGTCATCGGCGAGACTTTACGGGCGAGTTGAGGCGGTAGCTCGCTCACCGCGCTGGCCAGATAGCTCCGCTTGAAGTAAACATCCGCTGACTTCACATCGTCCAGTCGGGCGAACTCCGGGTAGTCCGTGAGGTCGAAAAACACCCGTACCGTTTCTCCAGATAGCGATTCGACCTGCATCCACATGCCGGCGTCGCCGACGTCCGGGTGGTTCGGCAGCTCGCCAAGATGTCCGTGCGACAAACGCAACGCGCCCGCTGCGGCCAGCTCGACAAGGCCGGCCACGACGTACGAGCGGTAACCACCGTGGCTTTCAGACAACGTCACGCGCAGCGCTGGTGCACTGGAAGGCGCCTGCTGTAGGGGAAAATCTGGTTCCAAGGCAAACATTCCATGTTCACCCCGGATTAAAGCCGAGCCCTCGATCAGGGTCTGTGCGGTTGATACCGAATCAGGAGATCAGGGCGAATCGGGACCTCTGACGACTCGACGGCCCAGCCAGGGCATGAAGCCCAGCAGCACGACATAGACCGCCGCGGTGAAAGCATAGGGGAGCCAGTACTCGTACTGGTACAACGCACCACCCAGAAGCGGCCCGATGGTCCATCCAAGCGGGCCGCATGAGCCGGCAACACCGGCGACAGCACCCTGCTCCTCGGCGCTCACGGCAAGAGAAGCCCCGGCCATAAAACCAGGGCCGGCAAGCCCCATGCCAAGTCCCTGTATGCCCAGCGCCAGCGTCAACCAGAGCCTGGACTCCTGCGTCGCCATGAGCACGAACGCTAAGATCAGCAGCGGCAGGGCCAGCTTGAGCAGCGTGAACGGCGCGATGTCCAGGCGCTGCACGATCACGCCCTGGGAGAACAATGAGCAACCCGCAGACAACATCATCGCCGTGCCGACAATCTGCGCGGTATCCGCGGCGCCAAGGCCGAGTGCGTCCTGAAAGCGGAAGCCCATGGTCTGCTGCACGAGGCCGAAGCCCATGAACATGAGCACACCGACCACTAGAAACGGCACGACTCTTGGGTCGGAGTACCGCACCCGCGGCGGTCTTTCACGGCTTCGTCCACGAGGAGACTCCGGCAGCATCAGCAGCACCAGGAGACCGTTGCACAGCGCCACTGCGGCGATAGCCCAGAGAGGAGCGAGAAGGGAAATCACCGCGAGCGCCGCCAGCCCAGGGCCGAGAATTGATCCGAGATTGCCCGCCGCGCCGGCAGCGCCCATCCCTTTGGTGCGTTCCGCGACGCTCGTAATGTCTGCCATATAGGCGGTCGCCGCCGGCATGGCCGCCGACATGATGGAGGCGTGGACCATGCGCGCCACCACCAGCAGGCCGTAGAGAATCCAGCCCGTGACCCAGCCTGCAAGCCCGGCATAAAGCACCGAGGTAAAGAGCACGGTACCGAAACAGAAGCCGAAGATGCCGATGAGCATGACGCGTTTGCGGCCAAGCCTGTCGCTGATTCGGCCCCAGACCGGCGTTGAAAGGAAAACGATCACCGATGACATGGCGATGATGGACGTGATCTGAATCTCGTTGAAACCAAGCTCACGACCGAGTGGCGACAACACCGGGAACAGAACGGTGAAGCCCATGTTGATGATCATCACAGAGGCGAGCAGCGTCCGGCGCGCGGCGGTAGGCGAGAGTTCTGCCACGTCAGCTTCGCTTCTGCTCGCTGGCGTGGTCGTGGACCCGTTCCACCTCAATGAAGACCCGGCGGATAGCCGAATCCTGAGCCTTGATCACCTGGCTGACTTCGGTGACAGCCGCCTCGACGTCTTCGGAAGGAATACCGTCTTTGAAATCGACGCTGATCATCGCGACGATGGCATTCGGACCCATATGCAGCGTGGTCACCTCATTAACGTAACCGATGCGCTCATCGACCCGCAGCACGCGCTCGATAGCTGACTGCACTTCGGGGGACGCCGCCTCACCGATGAGCAGGCCTTTGCTCTCAACCGCCAGCCACCAGGCAACCGTGATGAGCACGATGCCGATGAGCATGGAAGCCAGACCATCGAACAGCGCATTGCCCGTCAGCTGATACAGAAAGAGACCAAGAAGCGCGACGACGAGCCCAGCCAGGGCTGCGGAGTCCTCAAACACCACCACAAACAGGCTTGGATCCTTGCTGGTCTGCACCGCCTCGACAATGCCCTTGTCGCCCATGGTCTTGGCAAACTCTTTTGCCGCCACGTAAAGCACAGCCCCTTCGAACAGAATCGCGAGCACGAGCACTGCGTAGCTCAACCGCAGATCGGTCAGCGGCTCCGGATGAACCACCTGATGATAGCCGTGATAGATGGAGACGACGCCGCCCAACGCAAAGATCAGCATGGAGACCATGAAGCTCCAGAAATACACCTCTTTGCCATGGCCCAGAGGGAACTGACGGTCGGCAGGCCGTTCCGAGCGCTTGAGCCCGTAGAGCAGCAGAATCTGATTGCCGGTGTCCACGAGCGAGTGGATACCCTCTGACATCATGGCCGAGCTGCCGCTGATCGTTGCCGCAGCAAACTTCGTGACCGCTATGGCCGAATTGCCGAGCAACGCCGCAATGATCGCTTTGCGGGAAGAACCGGCCACGGCGAGCTACCGCTTCCGCAGCACGAGCGAGCCGATGGAGTAACCCGCGCCGAAAGAACAGATCACACCATGATCACCGGCTTCGAGGTCCTCATGGTGCCTGGCGAAGGCAATGATGGATCCGGCTGACGCCGTGTTGGCAAATTCATCGAGCACGATGGGCGCAATATCCTGACCCGGCTCGCTGCCGAGCAGCCGGCGGATGATGAGCTGATTCATGTTGATGTTTGCCTGGTGCAGCCACCAGCGGCGAATGTCTTCCGTAGACAAACCGAGCTCGCCGACCTGCTGCTGCAGGTGGTCAGCCGCCATGGGGCAGACCTCTTTGAACACCTTACGGCCATTCTGGTGGAACAGCTTGTCGGCAGCGTATGGATCTGAATCGTCTGCATACGACAGGTAGCCGAAGTTCGATCGAATGTTGTTCGAGTACACCGTTTTGGCGCGAAGGCCGAGCACATCGTAAACGTGATCCGCACCGGCATCCTGACCGCGCTCAAGCACCATCGCCGTGGCTACATCGCCGAAGATGAAATGACCATCGCGATCACAGTAGTTCACCTGCGGCGAGGTCAGTTCCGGGTTGATCACCAGCACTGCCCGCGCCGAACCCGCGGCAATCGCATCGTGCGCACGTTGCAGTGCAAACGTCGCGGCGGAACAGGCCACCAGCATGTCGAAAGCAGAGCCTTCGATGCCGAGCGCCGCTTGCACTTCGATGGCGATGGCGGGGTAGGAACGCTGGGTGTAAGCGCAGGACACGATGACCATATCGATGTCCTCGGCCGTCTTGCCGGCGGCGGCCAGCGCCGGCCTGGCTGCGTTCAACGCAAATTCGGCCTGGTGCGACAGCTCGTCATCGCCGCGGACTTCCAGCTGCGGGCGCATACGCTCTGGATCGAGAACACCAGCCTTTCTGTAGGTGTAGCGCTGACGGATACCCGACGCTTTCTCAATGAACTCGGCGCTGGACGCCGGCAACTCATCGTCATGCGTTTCGTTGTAACGTTCTACATAGACGTTGTAAGCCGTGACGAGCTCTTCATTGGTGATGACGTCCTCTGGATGCCAGAGACCGACGCCGCTGATAACGACCGGGTGCATCAGGATTCCTCCCCGAGCAGGGCAAGCTCTTCTTCGCTGAGCCTTCTGGCTTCTTCTTCCAGCATCACCGGCATGTCGTCGCGGACGGGGTAGGCCAGCCCGCTGGCGCGGCACCAGAGCTCCTGCACATCGCGTCGGTAACTGAGCGGCGCTTTGCTCACCGGACAGACGAGTATTTCCAGCAACCGGCTGTCCATCAGGAAAAGGGGTTCTTCAGGATGATGGTATCCGCGCGATCGGCACCCGTTGAGATGATGTCGATCGGCGCGCCAACCGCCTGTTCAACGCGCTCGATGTAACGACGCGCGTTTGCCGGCAGCTCGTCAACGGAGCGTGCGCCAACGGTGGACTCCGACCACCCAGGAACCTCTTCGTATATCGGCGTAATCTCTTCGTAGTATTCGCTGCCGAAATTCGGTGCTTCGGTATTGCCGCTGCGCTCATAGTCCACGCAGATACGGATGGTTTCGAAACCATCGAGCACATCCAGCTTCGTGAGGCACAGACCGGAAATGCCGTTGATCTGCACGGCCTGCCGCAATGCCACCGCGTCGAACCAGCCGCAACGGCGAGGTCGCCCGGTGGTTGCACCGAACTCATGGCCACGCTCAGCAAGACGCTTTCCGTCGTCGTCAAAGAGTTCGGTGGGGAACGGACCGGAGCCTACCCGGGTAGCGTACGCTTTTGTGATACCCAGAACGTAATCCAGATAGGTGGGACCAAACCCGCTGCCCACGGCCGTGCCTCCGGCCGTTGTGTTGGATGACGTCACATAGGGATACGTACCGAGGTCGATGTCCAGAAGCGCACCCTGAGCACCTTCGAAGAGAATGTTGCGACCACTCTCGCGCAGGCCATGCAGCAACGCGACCACGTCAGCGACCATGGGCTTGATCTGCTCTGCAACCTCGCCACAGTCGTCCAGCGTTTTCTGAAAATCCACGGGTTTCGCACCGTAGTAGTTCTGCAGCATGAAGTTGTGATACTCCATTACCTCAGAGAGCTTTGCGGCAAAACCCTGCCAGTAAAATAGATCGCCCAGACGAACGCCGCGACGGGCCACCTTGTCTTCGTACGCCGGGCCGATGCCTCGACCGGTGGTACCGATCTTCTGGGCACCACGAGCCTTTTCACGCGCCAGGTCCAGCTCCACGTGATACGGCAGAATCAGCGGGCAGGCAGCAGAAATCTTCAACCGCTCCCGTACCGGCACGCCACGATCTTCGAGCTGTGTGACTTCCTTCAGAAGCGCATGCGGCTCCAGCACCACGCCGTTACCGACAAAGCACTGCACGTTTTCGCGGAGAATACCGCTGGGCACCACATGCAGTACGGTTTTCTCACCATTGATCACCAGGGTATGGCCGGCATTGTGCCCCCCCTGAAAACGCACGACCGCGGCAACTTCTTCAGTCAGAAGATCGACAATCTTGCCTTTACCCTCATCGCCCCACTGGGTGCCGATGACAACTACGTTACGTCCCACGGTCAGCCTCCAGGTTCTTCACTACCCAGCGGCCGCCCTCGGCCACCAGCATGTTTGCACACCGCTCGTCGGGTGATTCTTCTTCAGAAAGCGCACACACCACAACTTTCCGCTGAGCCCGCAGCTCGCCTACGGCGGCCAGCAGGCTCTGATCTTCAGGTGCGAACGGCGCCCATATCGCGTTGTTCTGTGGCGGTGTCTCCGCCAGGAGGCGCATCAGACGGATGTCGAAACCCGTTGCAGGACGCGCGCGGCCGAAGTGACCGCCGATGCTGTCGTAACGCCCGCCTTGTGCCAGGGACGCCCCCTGATCTGCCTGGTAGGCGGCAAAAACCGGACCGTTGTGATAACCGTAGCCTGAAAGCTCTGCCAGATCGAAACGTACCTCCACGGATTCCGTGCGCGCGATCGACTGTGCCAGATGCTGCAGATCGTCCAGCGCGGCAAGCACCGGCGCAGGCGCCCCGGCGAATCGTTCTCTGGCCGCATCCAGCACCGACGCGTCCCCCATCATGGTGGGCAGCGAAACCAGAAGCTCACGGTGCTTGCTCTGCGGTAACAGCCCAGCCACATCAGTCTCAGCCTTGCGCTGAATGGCGCCAAACAGCTGCCTCTCACGCGTTTCATCGAGATCGAGCTCAGCAACCAGCGCCCGGTAGATACCCATGTGTCCGAGCAGCAGCACCGGCTTTTCTACCGAAGCCGCCTGCAGTGCCGCCAGCATCAGCCGGATCACTTCTGCATCAGCCTGCAGGCTCGCGCTACCGAAAATCTCCGCGCCAGCCTTGAACGGGTTTCTGCTGTCCAGCGCCCCTTGCGGGTTGGCAAACACGACCGGACCGGCGTAGCAGAGACGCTGCACGCCATCTTTCAGCCGGCTGTGTGCGTCGATGCGCACGGCCTGCGAGGTCATGTCCGCACGCACGCCCAGCATGCGCCCGGTGCGCTGATCCACCGCCTTGAGGGTCTGCAGATCGAGGTCGGCACCACTGCCCACGAGCAGAGAATCCAGGTATTCCACCAGCGGCGGCTCGATGTGCTCGTAACCCCAACTGACAAAGAGGTCCAGCACATCCCGGCGCAGACGCTCCATTGCGCCAGCCGCAGGCGGCAGCAATTCATCCACCCCATGGGGCAGGCGCCACTTTCCGTTGTTCATGTCAGCTCGCTTTCAGTTCTTGTCTTGCTTCAGGTAGCGGAAAAATTCGCTGGTAGGATCGACAATCATCATGTCGCCCTTGTTACCGAAGACCTGAGCATACGCATTGATGCTGCGGTAGAACTGATAGAACTCAGGGTCTTTGTTGAAGGCGGAAGCGTAAATAGCAGCCGATTTGGCGTCGCCATCACCGCGGATACGCTCTGAATCCCGGTAGGCTTCCGCGCCGATCACCACTTTCTGGCGCTCAGCGTCGGCTTCGATACCCGCAGCAAGCTCCTGACCCTGAGCCCGGTAGCGCCGGGCTTCAATTTCACGCTCGGAGCGCATACGGGCGTAAACCTCGTTCGACACCTCGGTAGGCAGATCGATGCGCTTGACCCGCACGTCGATCACATGAACGCCAGCGGCCTCCCTCATCACCCGATCGAGCGTCGCGGTGAGTTCAACCATGAGCTGATCGCGCTCACCGGATACCACCTCATGCATATCGCGACGTGAGATCTGGTTGCGCAGACCTTCGTTGACGCGCTCGGTCAGAATACGGGTTGCACGCGTTTCGTCACCGGACGTGGCCGTGTAGTACTTCTGCACATCAACGACCCGCCATTTGGCAAACGCATCGACGATGAGCGGTTTTTTCTCGAGCGTGTAGTAGCGCTCAGGCGACGAGTCCATGGTGAGCACCCGGGCGTCGAAAAACTTCACCTGCTCCGCAAAGGGCAGCTTGAAGTGCAAACCCGGCGCTACATCCGCTTCTTTGACCGCACCGAACTGCAGCAGGATCGCCTTCTCGGTTTCCTGCACGCGATAAATTGAGTTGGACAGCAGAAGAAGAATCGCAAGGCCAACGACCAGAAGCAGAAAATTTTTCGTACCCATGACAGTCTCCTAGCGGTTGTCGCGTGAGCGGGTCGTACCCTGACGGGCTTCCAGATGCCGGATCACCTCGTCGGCGAGGTCATCGATCTTCATGCCGGACACGCTGCCCGACAGCGTCGCGCCACTCTGCTGCATGAGACGATCAAGCGGCAGGTACAGCATGTTGTTGCCACCTTCCACGTCCACGAGAATCTTCGAGCTCGTGGTGAGCACCTTTTCCATCGCATCGATATACAGACGATCGCGGGTCACTTCCTCAGCCGCCCGATACTCGGCCAGCAGCTTCTCGAAGCGCTCGGCCTCACCTTCCGCCTTGGCGATCACTTCATCCCGATAGGCATTGGCCTGCTCGATCTGCTGCTGCGCCTGACCGCGGGCTTCCGGCACAACACTCTCTGCGTAGGCGTTGGCTTCGTTGATCACCCGCTGCTCGTCTTCCTTGGCTTTCTGAACGTCGTCGAACGCGTCGCGCACCTGTGTGGGCGGCGCGCTTTCGTCGATGTTCACTTTGGACACCAGAATGCCGGTTTCGTAGCGGTCGAGATAGGACTGGAGCCGTTCCTGAACCTCGAGGCCGATGGCTTCACGTCCATCGGTGATGACCTGGTCCATCTGCGAGCTGCCCACCACATGGCGCAGCGCACTTTCCGTGGCATGGACGAGACTCATCTTTGGCTCGCGCACTTTCAGAACGAAGTTCTGCACATCGTTCACCACCCACTGAACCGTGAGGCTCACATCAACGATATTTTCATCTTCGGTGAGCATGAGCGCCTTGTGCTCATGGGATTGGACCTGGGTGACGTTGACCTTCACCACCTCGTCGACGAATGGGGGGTTCCAATGCAGACCGGGCATGACCACCTCGTCCTGCACAGCGCCGAACCGCAGCACCACGCCACGCTCCTGCTGGTCGAGCTGGTACAGACCCATGGCGCCATAGATGATCGCCAGAAGTGCGGCGATCGCTGCGAACGCGGAGCCGCTGAAGCCTTTACCGCTCCGGCCGCTGCCGCCCCCGCCGCCGAAAATGCCGGACAGCTGGTCCTGCAGTTTTCTGAACGCTTCGTCTAGATCTGGTGGCCCCTGATCGCCACGGTTACCCCACGGATCTTTATCACCACCACCCGGCTCATTCCACGCCATATCGATTCACAAACTGATTGGGATGCAAAGTTTATCAGTCAAGCGCGGCGCAGTAACACCTCTCGGCGCCTGGCAAGCTGACCGGCCAGCTGTTCATCCGCCCGAACGGTCAGTTCGAGCGAGCCATCCTCATGCACGGTCTCGTCCATGACGGCACCGACCTTGTACAGCCAGGCACGGGTTTTGCCATCGTGCGGTGCGAGCAGAACCTTCATCGCCGGCCGCGCAACGCCGAACGCATCGCCGATGGCCCGCAGCAGCTCATCCATGCCCTCGCCGGACAACGCGCTGACCGGAATGCCTTCCAATGCGTCAGGGAGATGCTCAGCACGGTCGATTTTATTGAGCACAATCAACGCCGGGATGTCTGTGGCATCGATTTCTGCCAGCACCTCCGCGACGTCCTGAACCTTCTCTTCCGCCCGGGGGTCACTGGCATCCACCACATGCAGCAGCAGATCTGCCTGCGCAACTTCTTCTAGGGTGGCTTTGAAGGCCTCTACAAGCCCGTGGGGCAGCTCACTGATGAATCCGACGGTATCCGCGAGTACACACTCCCCCACCCCTTCTATGTGCAGCCGGCGCATGGTTGGATCCAGCGTAGCGAAAAGCTGGTCAGCCACCAGAACATCACCGGAAGTGAGCCTGTTGAATAGAGTGGATTTACCGGCGTTCGTGTATCCCACCAGAGAAATCACAGGCGTTTCGTTGCGCTGGCGGCGCTTACGCGACAGCGCACGACGCCGCGCCACCTCTTCGAGACGCTTGCGGGTCATCTTGATGCGCTCGCCAAGCATGCGCTGGTCGAGTTCGATCTGTGTTTCACCCGCGCCACGGAGACCAATACCACCTTTCTGACGATCGAGGTGGGTCCAGCCCCGAACCAGCCGGGTTCGGGCATGCTCGAGTTGAGCCAGCTCCACCTGCAGCTGTCCCTCATGGGTCTGCGCACGGTTCGAGAAGATGTGCAGAATCAGTTCGGTGCGGGTCAGCACCCGGATGTCCAGCGCCATCTCCAGATTCCGCTGCTGGCCCGGGCTGAGATCATGATTCACCAGCAGCAGATCCGCGCCGGTGTTTGCCACCTCGGCCTTCAGCTCTTCGAGCTTACCTTCACCGATGAACGCTCGCGGGTGGGGCCGCTCTCGACGCGCAATGACGGCACCACAGACATCGAGCGAGAGCGCAGCGCTCAGCTCGCGCAGCTCTCCAAGACTTGCTTGTGCATCAACCTGGCGCTGCTCCCCGTCCATGCGGGTAAACACCACCTGCAGCATAAGCGCCTTTTTTCCCGCATCGGGGCGATCAAAAAACAACGGCGCTACCTCATAAAGTTAGGCGCTCAGTCCGTCGCTTTGCCGCCCTCACCGGCAGGGTTACCGGCGAGTTTGACGCTGCGCGACGGCACGACCGTTGAGATGGCGTGCTTGTAAACCATCTGACTGACGGAATTGCGCAGCAAAACGACGAACTGATCGAACGATTCAATCTGGCCCTGCAATTTGATGCCGTTTACCAAGTAAATCGACACTGGAATCCGTTCCTTGCGAAGGGTGTTCAGGTAAGGGTCTTGTAGCGTGTGCCCTTTCGACATGACGTGCTCCTGGTTGGCTTCATCCCTGCGTGCCAATCCTGAAAGGGACGGCAACGCGCACGACGACGTTCAAAATTTTAACCAACGGGCACTATGGCCAGACGGCTAACCGAATGC
>JAUIKX010000329.1 GCA_030430515.1 Gammaproteobacteria bacterium
GCAATGCATTGGCAGTTTGTCGGTATCAGCTTCATCGGTGCGATCGCGCAGATCATCGCCACCCTGTTTCTGCTGGCGTCCTTCCGGGAAAGGAACTTTGCGGGTGCCACAGCACTTTCCAAAACAGAAACGCTGCAGGCAGCGGTCTATGGGCTGCTCATTCTCGGTGACGAGATCAGTCTGTCGCTGTCCCTGGCGATTCCTGCAAGCCTCATCGGCGTGTTTCTTTTGGGCGGTCTGCGGCTCGATCGCAGCGCCTGGCTGGGTCTGCTTTCAGGAGCGGCATTCGCGGTGGCGGCGGTTTCCTATCGTGCGGCGGCGTTGTCGCTGCCGGAAGGGGACGCCGTGATTCGGGCTGCGCTCACCCTGGCGGTCACTCTGGCGCTGCAGACGCTGACCATGGGGCTGTATGTGACCGTCCGAGATCGGCGCGCCCTGCCCATGCTCTGGAGTGAGCGGCGAGCGGGCGTCTGGGTTGGCCTCACCGGCGCGCTTGCTTCGATCGGCTGGTTCACCGCGATGGCCATGGTGAGTGCGGCGCTGGTGCGCGTGGTGGGCCAGATCGAGCTGGTCTTTGCCTTTGCGACGAGTGTCTGGCTCTTTCGGGAGCGTGTGACTGCCCGGGAAATAGCAGGTGCGCTGCTCATCGTAGGCGGTATCCTAATACTGGTTTGAAATACTTGAGGGGAGATTCGGATGACCTACAACACAATTCTCAGCGAGCGCCAGGACGACGTTCAGATCATCACGCTCAACCGTCCGGAGCGTATGAACGCCTGGACCTATGAGATGGCTGATGAGCTTGCCAGAGCCATCAATGCAGCCAACGACGATGACGACGTGGGCGCAATGGTGCTGACCGGTGCCGGACGCGGATTCTGCGCCGGCGCTGACGTGGAAGCGGTATTCAAGGCGCAGTCTGAAGGAGAAACCCTCGCCCGCTCCGAAGATGCCATGGACTGGGTCGGGCTCGTGCGCCGCTCCAAGCCGATCATTGCTGCCATCAACGGCGCGGCCATCGGACTCGGTCTGACCAAAGTGCTGCCGCTGGATTACCTCGTTGCAGGGCAAAGCGCGAAGCTCTCCGCCCGCTTCGTGAAGATGGGCATCGTGCCGGAGCTGGCCAGCTCGCGGTTTCTGTTCACCCGCCTGGGCTTCGGCCAGGCCAGCGAGCTGATGCTCAGCGGCCGCACGGTCGATGCTCAGGAAGCATTGTCTCTCGGGCTGGTGGATTCCGTGGTTGCTGATGCCGACCTGCTGGATGCGGCCACGACCGTAGCGCGATCCATGGGCGAGAACCCACGTGAAGCGGTGCTCATGATCAAAGAGCTGATCACCCTCAACGCCGCTGAAACAGATCTACACACGGTTCAGAAGCGCGAAGGGCAGGCGCTCAAGCGCGCTTATGAGTCGCCAGAACACAAAGAGGCGATCGCTGCGTTTCTGGCGAAGCGTACCCCGGATTTCAAGGCTGCCCGGCAACAGCGCTGATGCCGGCAGTAGAATATGTGCAGCACGCGGGTTGGGCTGAAGTCGTGCTCAACCGGCCCGAAAAGCGTAATGCCATCGACGGCGATCTCGGACGCGACCTGGCACAGGCGGTGCAGGCCGCAGGGGCTGATACGGCCTGCCGTCTGGTGCTGCTTCGCGGTGCCGGTGGTGCGTTCTGCTCCGGCCTGGATCTAAAAGCGTTCAATGCTGAGCCGCCGCCGCCGTGGGTCGATGAGTTTCAGAGCATCTGGCGCAGCGCCCACCGGGCGCTCTTCGACCTGCCGGTGCCGCTGGTTTGCGCGCTCGAACGTTACGCCATCAACGGCGGTGCGGCGCTGGCGCTGGCAGCAGACCTTCTGATTGTGGGCGAGCAGGCCTTCCTGCAGGTGGGTGAAGTTCAGCAGGGCATGGCGGCGCCATACAACATGGCTTGGCTGAATCTTCGCACATCAGAAAACGTGCGAGCGCAGATAGCGCTTACAGGGCGACGATTTTCCGGTGAGTTGCTCCATCGCCTGGGGCTGGCGTACGAATGCGTTGCCGATGCAGATGTGCTCGAACGAAGCGAGGCGCTCTGCCGGGAACTCGCCGACTATCCCGAAGGCGCCACCCGGCGCATCAAAGCCGGCATGAGAGCGCACGTCGGCATGAGTGCCGATCAGTGGTTCGATGCAGCCTTTGCGGCAGCACCATCCGCAGCATGGCTCTCACCGTCGCTGCAGAAAGGCTGAGAATCGCAAATTTCTAAACAAGAGGTTTCAGCACCAGCTCCACTCGGCGGTTGAGCTGGCGACCGGATGCTGTTTCGTTGCTGGCCACCGGATAGTCTGGGCCGGCTCCGAGCGTGTAGATGCGGTCGGGCTGAATACCGCCAGCACGCAGGTAAAGTGCAACGCTGCTGGCGCGGCGGTCCGACAGATTCATGTTGTACATACGTGAGCCGGTGCTGTCGGTATGACCCGTGACGTCAATCAGGGTCTGCGGATATTCCTTGAGCACCAGCACCACGGAGTCGAGCACAGGTGCGAAATCACCGCGCAGGTCTGCCCTGTCTACATCGAAGGTGATGTTGCCCGGCATGTTGAGTACCAGGTCGTTGCCGATGCGGGTGACACTGACGCCGGAGCCGGCCAGCTGCTGGCGCAGGCGGTCTTCCTGAGCGTCCATATAAGCACCGACGCCCGTGCCCACCAGTGCGCCCAGACCACCGGCGATGAGCGCCCGCTTGCGCCGCTCGTCGGCATCGTCACCGGTTATGACGCCGGCCACGACACCGATGGCTGCACCGATGGCCGCACCTTTGGCTTTGTTGCTCGCCTGCTGCTCGCCCGTGTACGGGTTGGTGGTGCAGGCGCCGAATGCCAGCGTCAGTATGCAAAGAAATGTGCCTGGAAATTTCATGATGGTGATTTCCCTCGATGCCTAAGGTCCGTATGCGGCCATTATGGCGATCATTCATGGATATTTGCTGAACGGGTACTCGTTCCAGGCTAATGCTCTGAGCGGTAACGCCACAGGCCGCTGAACAATGTACCGACAATGAAAATCAGCGCAGAAACGGCAACTCCCGGCACCAGTGCTGCCAGCGGTGAAAAGTGCTCGATGATCAGACCCAGAAGGTAGGCGCTGGCCGGAGAAGCGACCATGAACGTGAGGATCAGAAGGCTCAAGAGCTGTGCCCGGCTCTCAGGCGGCGCCAGCTCCTGGACGATGCTCCGAACGGTGGTGGAAGTGATGCCCATGTTCAGCCCCCAGGCGAACAGAGTCACGTAAAACAACCACAAGGACGGCTGCATGATGAGCACGCCGAGCACCACCATGCGGGTGATCTGCATGACGAGGTAAAGCCGGCCCGGG
>JAUIKX010000025.1 GCA_030430515.1 Gammaproteobacteria bacterium
CACCACCAGCGGGTCGTCGTCCATATCTGCGACAGGGTCAGACGGCGCATTGGGCAGGTCGACCTGCACGCCCTGGGTCAGCAATGGCGCCGTGGCCATGAAGATCACCAGCAGAACGAGCATCACGTCGATGTAGGGAACGACGTTGATCTCCGCCATGGGTTTACGTTTGCGCGCCATTGACGGTTACCCGGACTTCGTCGTGGTGCGAGCGTGGGCTGCGCGCTGCAGAATGCTCGCCAGCTCGTCGCTGAAGACTTCGTAGCGACCGAGCAGCACATCGACACGGGCGGAAAAGCGGTTGTAACCGATCACCGCAGGGATGGCCGCGAACAGCCCCATGGCCGTGGCCACCAGCGCTTCGGAGATACCCGGAGCCACCGAAGCGAGCGTGGCCTGACTCATGTTGGCAAGGCTGCGGAAGGAATTCATGATCCCCCACACTGTGCCGAACAGGCCCACATATGGGCTCGTGGAGCCGACCGTGGCGAGAAATGGCAGGCTGCTTTCGAGCCGTTCCTCTTCCCGGTTGATCGCCACCCGCATGGCCCGCTGCACCCCCTGCATGATCGCCTCGGTATCTACACCCGCCTGCTCGGACATGCGCGTGAACTCCCGAAAGCCCGAGCTGAAGATGGATTCGACGCCCGTCAGGTTGTCGCCACCTTCCAGCTCCGTGTATAGCTGACGCAGATCGATGCCCGACCAGAAGTGCTCCTCGAAGCGCTCCAGGTCTCTGGATGTGCGGCGCAGAAAAAACCAACGCTGGAAAATCATCATCCAGCTCATCACGGAAGCCAGGGCCAGCATGCCCATCACCACCTGCACGAGCAGGCTGGCATTTGCTACCAGTTCAAAAATCGATATCTGTTCAGGCAATTCACGCTCCTTCGAATTGCAGTATTGGTCGCCAACCCGTGCAGGTTACAACGCCAATGGTGGTTGGTCGGGAGAATCTTCCTTTCGACGCAGGCCCAGGTGCGCGTACGCACGCTCCGTGGCCACGCGACCGCGAGGGGTTCGCTGCAAATAGCCCTGTTGAATCAGGTACGGCTCCAGCACATCTTCGATGGTGTCGCGCTCTTCGCTGACCGCGGCGGCCAGCGAATCGAGGCCCACCGGGCCACCGGAAAACTTGTGAATGATCGCCTCGAGCACCCGACGGTCCATCATATCGAACCCAGCGCCGTCCACCTCCAGCAGAGAGAGTGCTGCATCTGCCAGCGGCTGGGTTACGTGGCCGTCACTCTTCACCTGTGCGTAGTCGCGCACCCGACGCAGCAGCCGATTGGCGATGCGGGGCGTGCCCCTCGACCGCGCGGCGATTTCCCGCGCGCCGTCTTCCGCGATCGACACATTCAGCTTGCCTGCCGAACGCATGACGATCTGCGACAGTTCGGAGGCCGAGTAGAAATCCAACCGCTGGACGATACCGAAACGATCACGAAGCGGCGAGGTGAGAAGGCCCGCGCGCGTGGTGGCGCCGACCAGGGTGAACTTCTTGAGATCGAGTTTGAGCGAGCGGGCGGCAGGCCCTTCGCCGACAACGATGTCGAGCTGAAAGTCCTCCATCGCCGGATAGAGAATTTCTTCGACAACCGGACTCAGGCGATGAATCTCGTCGACGAACAGCACATCGCCTTCTTCGAGATTGGTCAGAAGCGCCGCCAGATCACCCGGTCGCTCCAGCACCGGGCCGGACGTGGTCTTGATGGACGAGCCCATTTCGCTGGCAATGATGTTCGCCAGCGTCGTCTTACCGAGGCCGGGCGGGCCGAAGATCAACGTGTGATCCAGCGCCTCGCCACGGCCGCGGGCCGCCTGCAGAAAGATCTCCATCTGCTCCTTTACCGCAGTCTGGCCGATATATTCCGCCAGACGGGTCGGGCGCAACGCATGATCAAACGCCTGTTCAGCACCCTGAGCGCCGGCGCTGATGAGCCGATCTTCTTCGATGGTCATGAAGCGGCGCTCTGGCCGAGCCCTTTGAGCGCTGCGCGCACGATCTCACCGGCATCGCTGATTCCCGAAGGAACGGTGGCCAGCACCTTCTCCGCTTCGCTGGATCTGTAGCCGAGACTGATCAAGGCCTGCAGCGCTTCGCCCATGGCCGCAGCTTCCTCGTGGGTGGCGTTGCCCGCCAAAGGCGTGACCACCGCGAAGCTGGCCAGTTTGTCTTTTAGCTCGATGATGAGCCGTTCCGCTGTGCGCTTACCGACACCCGGCACTCTGGTCAATCGGCCCGGTTCGTTGCTCTCCACAGCAGACGCAAGATCCACCAGCGAAAGGCTGGAAACGATTGCAAGAGCGAGCTTCGGGCCCACACCATTCACACGGATGAGTATGCGGAACAGATCGCGCTCGTCGCGGCTGGAAAAGCCGAAAAGCGCCTGCGCGTCTTCGCGCACGACGTGGTGGGTATAAATTTCACAGGCCGAGCCTACGCCCTTCAGACCGGCGAGCGCACCGCTGGTGAGTTCCACCTCATAGCCCAACCCCTGCACGTCCACGAGTGCAAGGCTGTCCACGACTTCCACGAGGGTGCCCTTGATGCGTCCGATCATAGGCCGAGAGTATTGACGTGACAGATGGCAATCGCAAGCGCATCCGCCGCATCCTCCTGGGGTTCGCCATCGAGCCCGAGGATCGTACGTACCATATGCTGCACCTGGGATTTGTCTGCCTTGCCGGTGCCGACAACCGCCTGTTTCACCCGGCGCGGCGCATACTCGTGAACATCCAGCTCGCAGGCGACGCTGGCGGCAATGGCTACGCCCCGGGCCTGACCGAGCTTGATGGCGGAGGATGGATTTCTGGCAACGAAAACCTGCTCAACCGCGACGTGCTGTGGCACGTGAGCTTCGATGACAGCCGTCAGGCCCCGATATATTTCAGCCAGACGGGGCGCCATGTCCCCAGGCGTTGTTCGCACGCAGCCGCTGGCTACATAGCGGATGCGTCCGGAAGCAGCCTCCACGACACCAAAGCCGGTGATACGCGTTCCCGGATCGATACCGAGCACGCGCACCGAGTCTGCCGCCATCAGGCTTCGAGGGCGTCTTCGGGAAAGTCGCCGTTGGAGTATACGTTCTGCACGTCGTCGAGCTCTTCGAGCGCATCGATCAGACGCAGCACTTTGGATGCGGTGTCGGTGTCGCACTCGGCGTAGTTCGACGGCACCATGGATACTTCGGCATTGTCGGGGGTAAGACCCTTCTCCTTCAGACCGTCGACTACATCCGACATCTGCTCCCAAGGCGTGACCACCGTAATGGAACCATCCTCATCGTTCTCGATGTCTTCGGCGCCAAGCTCGAGCGCAATTTCCATGATGGTCTCTTCATCGGCCCCGGGCGCAAAGCTCACCATACCCTGACGGGTGAACAGGTACGCCACGGATCCGTCGGTGCCGAGATTGCCGCCATGCTTGTTGAACGCATGACGTACTTCAGCCACCGTGCGGTTGCGGTTGTCGGTCATCACCTCGCACAGAATAGCGACGCCACCGGGACCGTAGCCTTCATAGTTGAGCTCTTCGACGTTATCGCCTTCCAGGCCGCCCGCGCCGCGCTGAATCGCCCGGTCGATGGTGTCTTTCGGCATGTTGCCTGCGAGCGCCTTGTCCACCGCGGCCCGCAGCCTGGGATTATCGGCGATTTCACCGCCGCCCAAACGGGCAGCCACCGTGACCTCCCGGATCAGCTTGGTCCAGAGTTTGCCTCGTTTTGCATCCTGCGCCGCTTTGCGGTGCTTGATGTTCGCCCATTTACTGTGGCCGGCCATATCAACTCTCTTCTTTCTTCTCTTCTCTTCTTACGCGCAGGTTCAGCTCACGCAGCTGCTGCTCGTCTACCTCACTGGGCGCAGCCATCATCAGATCAGCCGCTGACTGCGTCTTGGGAAAGGCGATGACATCGCGAATCGCCTGTGTTCCCGTCATGAGCATAACGAGCCTGTCCATGCCCAGCGCAATGCCACCGTGCGGTGGCGCACCGAACTTCAGCGCGTCCAACAGGAAGCCAAACTTGGTCTGAGCTTCGGCGCCCATCTTCATGGCTTCGAAAATCGCCGACTGCATGCGCTCGTCATGAACACGCAGGCTGCCGCCACCCAGCTCGTAGCCATTCAGCACGACATCATACGCATCGGCTTTCGCAGCGAGCGGGTTTTCCAGGAGCGCCTCGGGGGAGCCTACCGGTTTGGTGAACGGGTGATGCTCCGCAGCGAGACCACCGTCTTTCGTTTCGGAGAACATGGGCCAATCCACAACCCAACAGGGTGCCCAACCATCTCTGGTGAGGCCCAACTCCCGGCCGAGCTCGTTGCGCAGCGCGCCGATGGCGTCGTTGACGATGCCCTTTCTGTCAGCCCCGAAGAACACAACGTCACCATCTTCCGCACCGACACGCTCCAACACCTTGAGCACGACGTCTTCCGGCAGAAACTTGATGATGGGCGACTGCAGGCCGGCAACACCGGATGCGAGTTCGTTCACCTTTATATACGCAAGACCCTTCGCGCCGTAACGGGCGACGAAGCCTGTGTAGTCGTCGATGACTTTGCGCGACAACTTCGCACCGCCAGGTGCCCTCAGCGCCACGACCCGCGACTTGTCATCGTTGGCCGGCCCATTGAACACCTTGAACTCCACCTCACGCATGAGGTCAGCGATGTCCACCAGTTTGAGCGGGTTGCGCAGGTCGGGCCGATCGCTGCCGTAATCGCGCATGGCGTCATCCCAGGCAATGATCGGAAACTCGCCGAGCTCTACGCCAAGCACCTCGACAAAAAGACTCTTCAGCATGCCTTCGGTCAGCGACATGATGTCGTTCGCGGTGACGAAGCTCGCCTCGATGTCGACCTGCGTAAACTCAGGCTGCCGGTCATGACGAAGATCTTCGTCGCGATAGCAGCGGGCGATCTGATAGTACTTGTCGAAACCGGACATCATCAGCAGCTGCTTGTAGATCTGCGGAGATTGCGGCAGCGCAAAAAACTGACCGGGGTGCGTTCGGCTGGGAACGAGATAGTCCCGCGCGCCTTCAGGCGTCGTGCGTGACAGCGTGGGGGTTTCAACTTCCCAATACCCCTGCTCTTCCAGATAGCTGCGGACAATGCTGGTGATCCGCGCACGTGTCTGCAGACGCTGCTGCATTTCGGGACGACGGAGGTCGAGATAACGATAGCGCAGCCGGACATCCTCGCCGGCTTCGGAGTGCTCGTCCAACTGAAAGGGTGGGGTTGCCGCAGCATTGAGGATCTCGAGCTCGAGCCCGAGCACTTCAACTTCACCCGTGGTCATGTCCGGATTGACTGTACCCTCGGGACGGGGCCGCACCTTACCTTTTACATGCAGAACGAATTCGTTACGCACCGACTCCGCAGTGGCGAACGGACCTTCCGTGTCGGGGTCATAAACGACCTGCACGATTCCGGTGCGATCTCTCACGTCCAGAAAAATGACGCCGCCGTGATCCCGGCGACGGTGTACCCATCCGGTCAGCTCAACTTGCTCACCTGTGAGTTCAGACGTGATGGTTCCACAGTAGTGGGTGCGCATTTTGTGTTTACCCTTGGTTTTTCAGGAGGAATCGCTTCCGGATTTCGATGAAGAGCTGCTCGCCGAAGAGGAATCAGCCGAAGCGCTCGACGCACTGCCAGAGCCGCTTGTTTCGCTGTTTGTGCCGCTTGACGATGAAGAAACTAGATTTTTCTTCTTGTCTTTGCCGGACTTGAAATCCGTCTCGTACCAACCCCCACCTTTCAGTCTGAACCCAGCAGCCGAAATCTTCTTGACCAACGCATCCTCCTTGCACTCAGGACACGTTTTCATAGGTTTTTCGCTGATCTTCTGAATTGCTTCGAGCTCGTGACCACAGTTGTCACAGCGATATTCGTAAATCGGCATGGTCGCCTTTTCCTCTCAAAAGACCCATCGAATGAACTTGTATTTTGTGGTGAAAGTCGCAAAAAGCAGTGATTTTCGTGGTATTCCCGACACGGAAAACTACTGTTACCAAAACGCCCGTTACTGCGACCACCTCGGGAGCGGTGCGCATGATCGTAGAAATAGCAGCAAAAATACAGTGATTTTCTATACTTTTCCTTGGAATTCGAAAATGAATAAGCTATAACAGCGCGCCATCGGGTTGGCCCGGTAAACACTAAAGGCGCACAGCAACGGATCGCTGTAGTCGAAGTCATGAAAAGACTGGTACTTCGTAGCTTGCGCATCACAAACGGCGTGACCAGTGAGGGCAGATGATCGAAGCCTCGATCAGGACAGACGCATTTCCAAGCAGTCGCCTAGCCACGGTTCGCCTTTCTGACCAATTTCTCTCCTCAAAGCAATTAAGGGAATCGTGAATGGCAACTGCGAAGAAGAAAGCGGCTTCGAAACGCAAAGCACCTGCGAAGAAGGCGACCGCCAAGAAAAAGACCGTAGCCAAGAAAGCTCCGGCCAAGAAGAAAACAGCAGCTAAGAAGGCGCCTGCTAAGCGCAAGACTGCTGCTAAGAAAGCACCGGCTAAGAAGAAGACGGCTGCCAAGAAAGCACCGGCTAAGAAAAAGACGGCTGCTAAGAAAGCTCCTGCAAAGAAGAAGACAGCTGCTAAGAAAGCGCCTGCCAAGAAAAAAGCTCCTGCCAAGAAAAAAGCAGCTGCTAAGAAGAAAACCGTAGCCAAGAAAGCGCCAGCCAAAAAGAAGACAGCAGCTAAGAAGGCACCGGCCAAGAAGAAAGCCACCGCCAAGAAAACGCCTGCTAAGCGCAAGACAACCGCCAAGAAGAAGACCACTGCAAAGCGTAAGACGACGACCCGTCGTACAGCGCGCATGGCGGCGCGCAAGGCCACAGCGACCAAGCGTGCACCTGCAAAGAAAAAGGCTCCGGCCAAGAAAAAAGCAGCTGCTCCAGCGAAGAAGGCGCCTTCTGCAATCACTCAGAAGATGACGAAAACCGCCATCCTCACGGAGATTGCCGAGAAGACGGACCTGACCCGCAAGCAGGTCGATTCCGTGCTCGAAGAGCTCGAAGTGCTTATCGAGCGTCACATCAAAAAGCGCGGCGCTGGTGAATTCACCTTGCCAGGCCTTTTGAAGATCCGCTCGGTCAAGCGTCCCGCGACCAAGAAGCGCATGGGCCGCAACCCGGCCACTGGTGAGGAAATCGAGATTGCTGCAAAGCCTGCATCGATCCGAGTCCGCATCACAGCGCTCAAGCGTCTCAAGGAGATGGTCGGCTAAGCCACCCCCTCCAGAAGCGCACGGAAAGGCCGCCGGGAAACCCGCGGCCTTTTTTTTGCGAGAAAATCGCTACAATCCGCGGATATCCGCGCATCCAAGAAGTAATGAGACCATGCACCAGAGCAAACTGCTGATCCCAACTCTGAAAGAGAACCCTGCTGATGCCGATGTCATCAGCCATCGACTCATGCTGCGAGCGGGACTGATCCGTCAGCTCGCTTCCGGTTTGTACACCTGGCTGCCGCTGGGACTTCGGGTCATCAGAAAAGTCGAAGCCATTGTTCGGGAAGAGCTTGAAAAAAGCGGCGTTCAGGAAGTGCTGATGCCGGTTGTGCAGCCGGCTGAACTCTGGGAGGAGACCGGGCGCTGGGCGAAAATGGGCGCGGAGCTGTGCAGGCTCAAAGACCGGCACGATCGTGATTTCTGCCTCGGGCCGACCCACGAAGAAGTCATCACCGACCTGTTCCGACGGGAGATTCAGAGCTACCGCGCACTGCCCGTCAACTTCTACCAGATCCAGACGAAGTTCCGCGACGAGGTCAGACCCCGTTTCGGCGTCATGCGCGCCCGGGAGTTCACTATGAAGGATGCGTACTCTTTTCACCTGGATCAGGAGTGCTTCGATACCACCTATCGTGAGATGTACGATTGCTACACACGCATTCTCACGCGCATGGACCTGGACTTCCGGGCTGTGCAGGCCGACAGCGGCAACATCGGTGGCGATAACTCCCATGAGTTCCACGTGCTGGCCAGATCCGGCGAGGACACCATCGTTTTCGCAAGCGCCGGCGACTACGCGGCAAACCTGGAGAAAGCCAAAGCAGCTGCGCCTTCTGCGCGCCCTGAAGCCGGAGAGGACTGCAAACCGGTCGCCACCCCGGGCGTGCACACCATCGATGATCTCGCCAGCTTCCTGAAGATCGACGCGAAGCAGACCGTCAAAACGCTCGTCGTTGCTGGCGAAGAAGGCCCTGTTGCTCTGGTGCTGCGTGGCGACGACGAACTGAACCCCATAAAGGCAGAGAAACTCGCTGGCGTGATCGCACCGCTACGCATGGCCACCGATGAAGAGATCAAGCAGCACGTCGGCTGCGCTCCCGGCTCCATCGGCCCGTGCAACCTCGAGCTCACTACCTATGTGGACAGCTACGCTGCAGCGTTGGCTGACTTCGTCTGCGGCGCCAATGAAGACGATGTGCACCTCACCGGCGTGAATTGGGAGCGCGACGTGGCATTGGACGACGCCTTTGTGGTCGACCTCAGAACCGTCAGAGAGGGCGACCCGGCCCCCGACGGCCAGGGAGAACTGAAATTCCTGCGAGGAATCGAGGTGGGTCACATTTTTCAGCTCGACCGCGTTTACAGTGAGCCCATGAACGCAACCGTACTCGATCCCGACGGCAAATCTCTGATACCCATCATGGGATGCTACGGCATGGGCATCACACGGCTCGTGGCTGCCATCATCGAACAGAACCACGACGATGACGGCATCTGCTGGCCGGAACCGCTCACGCCGTTCGATGTGCATATCGTCGCACTCAACTATGCAAAATCGGAGCCTGTACGCGAAGCGGCCGACCGACTGCACGAAGAGCTCAGCGCGAAAGGTTTCTCCGTACTGCTCGATGACCGTGGCGAGCGACCCGGTGTGAAGTTCGCAGACGCCGACCTGATCGGTCTGCCTCACCGGATAACGGTCGGCGGGCGGGCCCTCAAGGAGGGCAATGTGGAGTACCGTCGCAGAACCGAATCAGACAACCGGTCAGTTCCACTGGCCGATGTGGCTGGATGTTTGCAAAGCTGATCATCATTGGTTTGTGCCTGCTCACGACGGCGTTCTGCGCTGCCGAAGAAGAGCAGGCGCTCGACCCGCTGCTCATACAACGCCTGGCAGCAAGCCTGTCCGCCGATCACGACAATGCGGATCGGTACGACGCAGAAGTGTGGCTGCGCGTCACCGAACCCCGGCTCGCCAGATACCTCGATGACCGTGAAGACAGAATCCGCCTGCTCCGCCTGGTCTTCCGGGAAGCCAGCCTGCAGAAGCTCGATGCCGATCTAGTGCTCGCCGTCATGCAGATCGAGTCGCGCTTCGACCGGTTTGCAGTGTCCTCTGCAGGCGCCCAGGGACTGATGCAGGTCATGCCGTTCTGGCGGCTGGAGATCGGCCGTGAGCAGGACAACCTGACGAACCCCGAAACCAACATCCGCTACGGCACCACCATACTCGCTCACTACATGGATATTGCATCCGGCGATCTGGTAGAGGCATTGGGTCGATACAACGGGAGCCGCGGTAAGTTGTGGTATCCGGAGCTGGTGCTGTCAGCCTGGCGCAAAGACTGGCGCAACAAATCATGGGGAGAGCTGCCGCAGCTGCGGGAGAGCTGCTCGAACTACCCGCTACGTGCGTGCCTTTATCAGTAACCCTCTGTCAGTTATCCAGCGCTTCGCGAAGACTTTCCGCGGTCTGCGGCCCAACCAGCACTTCTTTGACCTTCAGCGCCTCGTCGAGCAAAACGGTAGTCGGCATCATCTGCGGGCGCTCATACCCAAAGCGTTCCCTGGGGTCGTCGAGCAGCGTCGGGAACTGGATATCCATGCGTTCAGTGACTGCAGCAAGTTCCTCACCCCGCAAACCGTCGTAGTTCACACCCACCACGACAGGGCCGGCGGCGCCGGGACACAGTAGTAGGGCATTGAACTCCGGAATCTCCTCGCGACACGGCGCGCACCACTCCGCCCAGTAGTTGATCACCACGCCGCGATCGCGCCAATCGTCCAGGTTCGATTCCCCACCAAGAAGCTGCACCACTTCGCCGGAGCAGGCCGACAGAGATAGCACAGCAACCAACAACAACCGTTTCATGAATTCGCTCCCAGTGCCATTTCGAGACTTACCGACATCTCGTTCGAACCAAACCGGCTGATGGACCGGATCGGCTCGACGATACCCGGCAGATCATCAATCTCTTTAAGCTGCTCTTCATCCACACCATCCGGCAGGGCCCGGTAAAGATCCCAGAGGGTCAACGTGCGCAGGCTGCGCGACAGTATCCACCGTTCCGCTTCGGACTGATGCAGCAGCTTCATATCCTTGAGCACCCCGAACACTCGGTCATGCTCCGTGCGGTTCAGCCGCACGGCCTGGGAAATGTCCGTATCGCTCACCGTCGCGCCCTCGTCGTGCGCCGCACTGAGCAGCTTCAGGATCCGCGCCGCTTTGACCACCAGTGGTTCCGGTGTGGGCGCCGCTTCTCGCTGCAGAGACAGGCTGCGCACGAAGATCAGCCCCGCCAGCACGATAACCCAGACCAGATAGATCCAGCTCAGAAAAACCGGCACCGCCGCAAAAGCACCGTAAATCGCATTGAAGGAAAGTCGCGGTGCCAACTCCTGGAAAACCCACATGGTGAAGGTAAAGCAAAGCATGGTGAGCACCCCGCCCGCCAGCGCATGTCGAAGGGGCACCTCGCAGTTGGGCACCGCGTAGTAAATGACGGTGAATGCCACGGCGACCAGCAGCTTCGGCAGATGGCTCAGCACGAGCTCACCGATGCCAAACACATTCAGGTCAGACACGAAGGGCAGCCCTATGAAATACACGCTGATCAATATGGCGGCGAAAACGAACAGAGGCGCAAGCGTGAGCACCGCCCAGTAGACGAGCAGCCGCTGCAGACCGCCGCGTGCCTCCGATACGTGCCAGATTTTATTGAACGTCTTCTCGATGTTCATGAGCATCATGAACGTGGTGACAAACAGAAAGGCCACGGAAATCCAGGTCAGATTCTTAGCCTTGTCGGAAAACTCCAGAAGCTTGTCCTGAACGATCTCGCCACTGGCCGGCACGAAATTCTGGAAGATGTAGTTCTGCGCCTGGGCGCCGATCTCTTCGAACTCCGGCATGATCGAAAAGAACATGTAGGTCACGGTCATCAGAGGCACGATGGCAAAGAGCGTCGTGTAGGTCAGCGTGCCCGCACTCGACAGGCAGTCATGGGCCAGAAACTGCTGCACCATCTGCTGAAGATACCAGCGCACGCCCGACCACCAGGCTGAGAGATGCACCTCGAGCCTGCTTTTCAGCGTGGTTGCGCTTTGCTGCTGCGGGTCGGCGACCATGTTTGTGTATGATGCATTTCTGTCTGGAACGGAGAGGTTAACCCCTGATGAGCGAAGTCACCATCTACCACAATCCACGTTGTTCGAAGTCCCGACAGACCCTGGCACTTCTGGAGGACAACGGCGTGCAGCCGGAGGTGGTTCTCTACCTGGAAACACCACCCGATGCGGCAACGATCAGAGCATTGCTCGGCATGCTGGGACTCGAACCCAGGCAGCTCATGCGTACCAAGGAGGATATCTACAAGTCGCTGAACCTGGCCGACGAAGAGAATGCCGACGCGCTGATCGACGCCATGGTCGCCAACCCGAAGCTCATTGAGCGGCCGGTCGTCGTCAAAGGCAGCAAGGCCGCCATCGGTCGGCCACCGGAATCCGTATTGGATATTCTGTGAGCGACGCATACGTACTGGTTCTGTACTACTCTCGCACCGGCAGCACTGCCAACCTGGCAAAACACATCGGCCGTGGCGTGCGCGCCGAAGGTCTCGAAGCAAGGCTGCGCACCGTGCCCGCTGTCTCCACCACGATCGAAAAAACCGCGCCGCCGGTACCCGAAGAAGGCGCCGTGTACTGCAGCAAAGAAGATCTCGCGGGATGCGCCGCGCTGGCTCTGGGTTCCGCTACCCGATTCGGCAACATGGCCGCACCGATGAAGTACTTTCTGGACGGCACATCGGATCTGTGGATGTCCGGCGCGCTCACAGGCAAACCGGGCGGCGTCTTCACTTCGAGCGCCTCCATGCACGGCGGCCAGGAAAGCACGCTGCTCACCATGATGGTGCCGCTCCTGCACCACGGGATGCTGATCACCGGCGTGCCTTACGCCGAGAAAGCGCTCAGCGAGACCCGAACCGGCGGCTCGCCCTATGGGCCCACCCATCTGGGAGAGGCCAGCCCGGAGCCGAGCGAGCATGAGATTCAGGTGTGTGAAGCGCTCGGCAGGCGCCTGGCCCAACTCGCTACGAAGCTGAGCTGAAGATGCAGGGCTGGATATTTCTGACGATGATGACGATGGGTTCGCTGTTCGCCATCACCGGCCTGCGCCAGTTTTTCATTGAACCCCTGGCATCGACCGGCACCAATATCGTCTGGTTCGCCATCCAGGTCGCGCCGCTGCTCATCATCATCCCCGGACTGCTCAAACACAGCCCGAACACCTATCTCTACGGCATTCTGGTGGCCATGCTCTATTTCGTGCACGGAGTGATGGTGGCCGCGACGGAGCCGCTGCGCTGGTTCGGCATCACCGAAGTGGCGTTTGCGCTGGCGATGGCGCTGGTGTGCACTGTCGTGTTGAGAAGGTTACGGGCGCAGAGCGGCCAGTGAAGGACCGTCAGTGTATGACCGGAGACGGGTCGCCGGGGTCGTCGGCCTCTTCCTCCACGCTCTGCACCGCGTAGCGCCGGGTCACTACCTCACCGCTCACCACGTTGGGCAGGGCCGCAAGAAACTCTTCCATGTGCACAGTCTGAAAGTGCGCCATCAACGCTTCCATGGTCTCCCACTCCTGAAAGAGCATGAGCGTATTGGCATCAGAGAGGCCGATGAAGAATTCGTAGGAGATGCAGCCGGGCTCATCGCGCGTGGCTTCCGTCATGCGCCGTGCCAGAGTCAACGCTTCATCGCGACGGTCCGGCTTGATCGGAATATATCCCTGCACAATGATCATGGACTGCGCCACTCCTCTATCACATTTCTCACTTCATCGATGATGGCTGGATCGTCGATGGTGGAAGGCGTGGCGAAGGCCTCACCATCAGCCATCTTGCGCAGGATCTGGCGCAGGATCTTTCCAGAACGGGTTTTCGGCAGACGCCCGACGACCAGAGCAGAGCGGAAATTGACGATTGGGCCGATCGCGGCGCGAACCATCCCAACCAGCTCGTTCTGCAGCTCCGCCGCGTCGACATTCACGCCGTCCTTCAGCACCACCAGCCCAAGCGGTACCTGACCCTTATCGGCGTCGTGCACGCCGAAAACCGCGCACTCCGCCACTGCCGGATGATCAGCAACCACCTCCTCCATCTCACCGGTCGAGAGCCTGTGGCCGGCGACGTTTATCACATCGTCGATCCGGCCCATGATGAATACATAGCCGTCTTCATCCCGATAGCCACCATCGCCGGTGAGGTAGAAACCCGGATAGCGCGACCAGTACGCTTCTTCGAAGCGCTCATGGTCACCCCAGATCGTCGGAAAACTTCCCGGAGGCAGAGGTGCCTTGAGAACCACAGCGCCTTCCGTATTCGGGCCACACTCCCGCCCGTCCTCATCGAGGATACGGAGGTCGTAACCGGGCACCGGCAAGGTTGGCGAGCCCGGCTTCGTTTCCAGAAGCTCAAGTCCAGCCATATCGCTACAGATCGGCCAGCCGGTTTCGGTCTGCCACCAGTGATCGATTACCGGAACACCCGGCAGGTGTTCCTGCAGCCAGTGGTAGGTGGGCGGGTCCAGGCGCTCACCCGCTACGAACTGGTACTTCAGGCAGGAGACGTCGTACTGCGCTTTGAGCAGACACTCCGGGTCTTCTTTTTTTACGGCACGAAAAGCCGTCGGCGCGACGAAAAACGAACGTACGCGGTGCTGGCTGATTACCCGCCAGAACGCACCGGCATCCGGAGTGCGCACGGGCTTGCCTTCGTAAAGAATACTGGTGCAGCCACGAATCAGCGGGCCGTAGACGATGTAGGAATGTCCGACCACCCAGCCGACATCCGAAGCGGCCCAGTACACGTCGCCGGCATCGACATCGTAGATCGCCTTCATGCTCCAGTTCAGCGCCACCGCGTGGCCCCCGTTGTCACGGAGCACGCCTTTGGGTTTACCGGTGGTGCCCGAGGTGTAGAGCACATAAAGAGGGTCCAGCGCATCGAGTGCTACGGGTTCTGCCGGCTCAGCGGCTTCTTCCCATACCTGCCAGTCATAATCGCGGCCATCCTGCAGCTCGGCAGCACACTGCTCCCGCTGCAGCACCACCACATGCGACACAGGCTTCTGCGCAAGCGCAATGCCTTCGTCGACCAGGGGTTTGTAGGGAATGACCCGATCGAACTCGATACCGCAGGATGCCGTGAGTACGACCTTCGGCTCGGCGTCATCGATGCGGCTGGCGAGTTCGGGCGGCGCAAAGCCGCCGAACACCACGGAGTGCACCGCGCCGATCCGCGCGCAGGCCAGCATGGCAACCGCAGCCTCCGGCACCATGGGCATGTAGATGATCACCCGATCACCCTTGCCCACGCCAAGATCCACGAGCCCGCCAGCCACCTTTGCCGTCCAGTCGCGCAGCTCCTGATACGTGTACGTATCGCAACGGCCGGTTACCGGCGAGTCGTAGATCAGCGCTGCCTGCTCACCGCGGCCGGCTTCGACGTGACGGTCGAGCGCGAGCCAGGAGGTATTGAGCTTGCCGCCGCGATACCAGCGCCACGCACCGTTGTCGTCCTGGTCGAGAATGGCCCGGGGAAATTCGAACCACTCGATCTCTTCGGCACGCTCGCGCCAGAACCCCTCGGGGTCGTTCAGCGAAGCGGCATACGCCTCTTCATAGCTCACCCGGCCATTCACCCGGCAACGGCACCGTTTGCCACAAGTGAGCTGATTTCGTCCTGCGAGAATCCGCAATCCGCGAGCACGCTGGCCGTGTCCGCACCCGGTGCCCGGGCAGGATGAGAGATTTCGGCCGCCGTTCGGGAGAAACGGGGCGCCGGAGCCGGCTGCATGACCCCATCAATCTCGACAAAGGTGCCTCTGGCTTTGTTGTGCGGGTGGTCGGGCGCCTCGAAGATCGACAGCACCGGCGCGAAGCACACATCGGTGCCTTCCATGATTTCGCGCCACTCATCGCGGGTCTTCTGCTTGAACACCTCGGTCAGCTCCGCCTTGAGATCGCCCCACATCGCCGGGTTCATCTGATCGGAGAATCGCTCCGGATCGAGGCCTGCCTTCTCGATGAGCAGCGCATAGAACTGCGGCTCGATGGAGCCGATGCAGATGGCTTCGCCGTCTTTGGTTTCGTAGGTGTCGTAGAAGTGCGCGCCGCCATCCAGCAGGTTGGTGCCCCGCTGATCGCTGAAGCGGCCACCGGCGGCAAAGGTGAAGAACATGGACATGAGCGCGGCTGCGCCATCCACCATCGCCGCGTCCACTACCTGGCCTTTGCCCGACTTCTGCGCTTCGAGCATGCCGCAGACCATGCCGAAGGCGAGCAGCATACCGCCACCGCCGAAATCGCCCACGAGGTTGAGCGGCGGCACAGGTCGTTCACCGGCCCGGCCGACGGCATGCAGCGCGCCCGACAGGCCGATGTAGTTGATGTCGTGGCCCGCTGCATGCGCCATGGGACCATCCTGACCCCAGCCGGTCATGCGGCCATAGACGAGCTTTTCATTGCGGGACATACAGTCTTCCGGTCCCAGGCCCAGCCGCTCGGTGACGCCCGGGCGAAAGCCCTCGAACAGGCCGTCGGCGCTTTCAACCAAGCGTAATACGGTCTCTACACCTTCCGGCGACTTGAGGTTAACCCCTACGGAGCGACGGTTTCGGTTCAGCACGTCCGTGCCCGCCTCACCGCCCATGCGATCGATGCGGATGACATCCGCGCCCATGTCCGACAGCATCATGCCGCAGAAAGGTCCCGGGCCGATGCCCGCCAATTCAATGATTCTGAAGCCGCTCAGCGGACCTGCCATGTTCTCCCCCTCGTATGTGCAAAATTTCAGGATAGTTCGAGTGTACCCGCAGGCTCGCGAACGCTGCCACTCCCGGCGCCAAACTGAATGCGGCTGAAACGGGCATACATCGGGTTGTCGATCAGAAGCTCATCATGGTTACCGGCTGCCAGCACGCGTCCCTGGTCGAGCACGATGATCCGGTCGGCCTGACGCACGGTCGACAGACGGTGGGCGATGACGACGATGGTGCAACTGCCTTTGAGCCGTTCGATGGATGCGCGGATCGCTTCTTCACTGTCGGCATCCAGCGCACTGGTGGCTTCATCCAGCAGCAGGACTGTCGGCTCGGCAACGAGCGCGCGAGCGATGGCCAGGCGCTGCTTCTGGCCACCGGAAAGTCCCAGACCACTTTCCCCAAGCCGGGTATCGAGACCATCGGGCAGCGCCGACACGAAACTCTTCGCGCTGGCCATCGCAAGCGCTCGTTCGAGCTGCTCATCCGTTGCCTGCTCACAGGCATAGCAGAGGTTGTCGCGAATGGTACCGGCGAAGAGCACCGCTTCCTGGGGCACGAAACCGGTTACCTGACGAACCGCCTCCAGGCTCATGGTGCGAAGATCGCAGCCGGCAAACTCGATGCTGCCTGCCAGCGGGTCGTAAAACCGCTGCAGCAGGTCGAAAAGGGTGCTCTTGCCGGCGCCTGAGGGCCCCACCACCGCCACCATTTCACCAGGCTCGATGCAGCAGGAGATGCCATCGAGCACCTGCACCTCTCTGCGCGTGGGGTAAGCAAAACTCACCTCATGCAGTCCTATGCGCGGAATTCCGTCCGGCATCTGTACCGGCTTGTCCGGCTCCGGCAGGAGCGTTTCTGCCGTCAGCAGCTCCACCAGGCGCTCGGTCGCGCCCGCGGCGCGCTGCAGGTCGCTGTAAACCTCGCTGATGGCGCCCACGGAGCCAGCGACGATGAACGCATAGAAAATGAACGCTGCGAGTTCTCCAGCTGAAATCGCGCCGCTGAGCACATCCTGGCCACCGATCCACACCATGGTGGCGATGGCCCCCATGACCAGAAGCATGACGATGGCGATGAGCACCGCCCGATGGCGAATCCGGTGAACCGCCACCTCGAAAGCCTGCCGTACCCTGTCTGCAAAACGGGTCAGATCCGCGGGCTGGTGGTTGAACGCCTGCACCACTTTGATGTGGCGCAGCGCTTCGCCGGCGTAGCTGCCTACATCTGCGAGCCGATCCTGACTGTCGCGCGACAGCCTGCGCACCCGGCGGCCGAAGAGAATGATCGGTATCACGACCAGAGGCACACACAGCAGCACGATCAGGCTCAGTTTGACGCTGGTGACCACCATGAGCGCGAGCCCGCCGACGAACATCAACGCATTGCGCAGCGCAATGCTGACCGACGAGCCGATCACCGTCTGCAGGAGCGTTGTGTCCGTCGTGATGCGTGACTGGATCTCGGTAGGAAAATTGGTTTCGAAAAAACCTGGATGCAGCGACAGAAGTTTCTCGAAAACCGCTTCGCGAATATCGGCGCTGACCCGCTCACCGATCCAGGACACGAAGTAAAACCGCACGAACGTGCCGATGGTCAGCAGAAGCACCAGCAGGGCAAAGATCCACAAGCTGCTCTCGAGCAGCTCAGCAGAACCGCCTTCGACGAAACCGCTGTCGACCACCATGCGCATGCCCTGGCCGATAGACAGGGTGACGCTCGCGGTCACGACCAGAGCGATGCTGGCGATGATCGCCTGGCGCAGATAGGGGCGCAGGAACGCCATGGCCGGGCGCAACTGGCCCAGGTCTTTCGATGCTTCTCTGTTCAGTCCGTCGTCCATGCGGACATTATGAGGGATTTGCTGGCCGATGCCTGCATCCGTACCCTTGCGTCTTTGCAACCAACAACGGGAACGCCCGGAAAATGACGGATCTCGACTGCATTGTTCTGGAAACCGGAGAGGATCCGGCCGGCACGGTCATCTGGATGCACGGTCTTGGCGCCGACGCTCACGACTTCGAACCCATCGTGCCGATGCTCGATCTGAAGCAACCGCTACGCTTCGTGTTTCCGAATGCGCCCGTGCGGCCGGTGACTATCAACGGCGGCATGGAAATGCGCGCCTGGTACGACATCGACCTGTCCAACCCGACCGTGGGCACCAACGACATCCGCGAGTCGGCGGAAGATGTGAGAGCGCTGATCACCAGGGAAGTCGCCGCCGGCATCCCGTCCTCGAAGATTACGTTGGCCGGCTTTTCCCAAGGCGGCGTCATCGCGACGTATCTGGGGCTCCGCTATGACGAACGGCTTGCAGGCATCATGGCGCTCTCCACCTATCTGCATGACCACGAGCACATCGCTGATGAGGTGAGCTTTGCGAGCATCGACGTGCCCATCTTCATGGCGCATGGCATTCA
>JAUIKX010000330.1 GCA_030430515.1 Gammaproteobacteria bacterium
AGCGCTCAGCACCATTGCTTTTCAGCAGATCGATATAGGCGAACAGCATGCCGGTAATGGCGTCGATCTGCTCGGCGCCTGCCGGTGTCAGCTGCATGCCGATGGTGATGGCGGATTCGTCCATATCGAGGTCGTTGCTGCCGGCATACAGGCTGGTCACCCAGCCTTTCTTCTTCAGGGCCTGCAGCAGGCTGCCGGTGCCCTCGTGTCCGAGCAGGTTGGTGAGGTAGATGTCAGGCTTGCTTCGGTACAGCGGCAGCAATGTTCGGGTGGGGAAGATGTAGGTGAGGGAGCGCTCTTCCTTGATCGGCTGATAGGTGAGTTCCGCCGGCAGGTCGTCTGCCGTGTACACGGCTTCATCGATTGCGGCGGGGCCCAGGTTGCGGTTTTCTATGTCGCTGAAACGTGCTTCCACCATTGCCTCGAGCGCGTCGAGCGAGCGGTTATCGATGACCACCAGCGACATCTGATCTGCCGAGTAGTTCGCTTCGAAAAACTCGAGGAGCGCTTCGCGTACACCTTCGCCAAGTGTGTCCAGACTGCCGATGTTGAAGCGAGCAGCCGGATGCTCGGGGTTCATCGCCATGCGCTCCACCGCGGCGCCCCGCCAGCCATCGTCTTTGATCTGCAGCTGGTACTCCGAGTGCACCGCATTTTTCTCCCGCTCGACGTATTCGGCCGAGAACAGCGGGCTGATGAAGAACTGCGCGAAACGATCCAGCGCCTCCGGCAGCCGGTCGGGCGCGATGTCGAAAAAGTAGTTGGTGTGGTCGCCTGCCGTGTAAGCATTCGAGCTGCCGCCCCCCGCAGCGATGAACTGCTGGTAGCCGTCCACTTCCGGGTACTTTTCGGTGCCGATAAAGAGCATATGCTCGAGGAAATGAGCGAGCCCGGGATAGGGTTCCGGCTCATGCATGCTGCCTCGGAATGCGGTCAGTGCGGCGGCCGATTTGTCGGTGCCCTCATCGCTGATCAGGAGCACCTGCAGGCCGTTCTCCAGCTTCGTATACCGATAGTCCCGATCGTCGTTGGGGCTCTTCACCACCTCGTACGTAGTTTTGACCGGTGCGACAGCACAGGCGGAGATCAGTGCAACCAGAATGAGCGTAAGCAGGCGATGCATAGAAGCGTATCCAGAATGTTGTTTGTTTAGCGTTTTCTTAGGAGGCCGACGTAGTAGTCCAGACTCAGATAGCGACCGCCGCCTATCATGACCAAAGCGAGCAGCAGGGTGAAGTACATGGCGGCAAACTCGATGCCGTTGTTGAGTTTGACGATCGAGCCACTGCCGTTCAGGTAGCGGAAATTGCCATGCTCTCTCAGAATGCCTTTGGCCCGGTCAAGCCGTTTGGAGGCTTCGATGGTGCGTTCGTTGACGTTGTAGCACTTGATGTAACGCTCGACGGAGCTGGACTCTGCATGTGCGCTCGTGCCGGTGATGCAGACTTCAGGTGGGTTGGAGGGTGCGATGGCAGCCCAGCCGTTGGGCAGATGCACCGAGTAGGCAGCAACGAACATGGTTACGGCCAGAGCCAGCGCCCAGATGCGGGTGCCGAGGCCCAGGAGCAGAAAGATCCCGCCAAGAAACTCCGTCCATGAAGCAAGAAACCATGACAGCTCCGGCGGCAGCACGTTGAAGGGGAATGGGAAGGCGTCGAGCTGAAAGCTGAACCAGTTGTCGCCGGTGATCTTCTCCCAGCCGGCAGCGATCATTACGGGCGCCAGTATCAGGCGGATCATCAGCGTGACGATGCCGTCGCCGTGCTGGATGATCGATACACCGCGATCGTAGGTCTGCTCGATGGTCTGAATGAGGTTGGCCATTGTTGTTGTCCTTATAGCGTCTCGTTGGGTTCATGCGTGGGAATGAGAGGTTAGACACACTTTCGCGCACAGGTTCCCCGGTTCAGATTGGGTTCACCCGCGGCGCGCTAAATTGACGGCCACAGTGCAGTACTCCATGAGGGGATCAACGTGAAAACACAACGACAGACTTCAGCCGGTAGAACGCTCAGAAAAGCCATCGCGCTTGCGGCAGGAATCGGCGTCTCCAGCACGGTGCTTGCCGCATCGACCTACGACGAAGCACGGGTGCTCAGCGCCGAGCCGGTTTACCAGACTGTGGTACACGAAACGCCGCGTGAGCAGTGCTACAACGAGGAAGTCGCCTATCGCGAACCCCGACACGGTCGCCGCTCAGCCACGCCCACCATTCTTGGCGCGGTCATCGGTGGTGCCATCGGTAATGCGGTGGGGCACCGAAAGAGCAATAAGCGGGTCGGCACGGCGGTTGGTGCGCTGCTGGGGGGATCCATCGGCCATGACATCGGTCGCCGGCAGGCAGATGCGCACGGGGTTCGGAGCGATGTGGTCCGCTATCGAACGGAGCGGGTATGCGAGGTCGTGAACGAAGTCCGCGAGAGCGAAGAGCTGGTGGGCTACGATGTGCGCTACGCTTATGCGGGTGACGTCTATCAGACCCGCACCCGGCATCACCCCGGCGACAGCCTTCGGGTTCGTGTCAGGGTGACCCCTGCGGAATAGGGCAACGGGCGGAATTTGCGGTTAGAATATGGATGCTCTTTCCCAAACAGGGTATCCAGTCAGGAGAGTATCCACAGGACGGTATCGATGAGCGCGTTGACAAACTCCAGACGCTTGGCCACAGCCGCCGTCATCTTTTTGACGGCACTCGTGGCCGGCACCTCGCATTCCGCGGAGTTCCGTGAAGCCGCCTCGCCGAACTATTTCTCCGAGCAACCCGGCGTCAATCTCGAGATCGCCACGTCCATCGTTCGCACCAAGACCGGTGGTCGGGTGCTCTCCGCCAGTCCAGTCTCGCGGGGCGATACTGCCGGCTACAAAGTGCGAGTGCTGGTCGATCAGCGGGTGGTGCAGACCTGGTTTGTCGATCAGCGCGGACGTGCCCGGAGCGAATCACGCCGCTAGCCGGCCCTGATCAGGACGAACCCTCATGCGTGTTCTCATCGTTGAAGACGAATCCAACCTGGCTGAGCAGCTGCAGGCCTCACTCAAAGGCGCCGGCTTCGTCACCGATGTGGCGGGCGACGGTGAGGAAGGCCTCTACTACGGTCAGGAGTACGAATATGACGCAGCGGTAGTCGATCTGGGGTTGCCCAAGCTCGACGGCATGAGCCTCATCCGGCAGCTTCGTGACCAGGGGCGAGCCATGCCGGTGCTGATCCTCACCGCGCGCGGCAACTGGCAGGACAAGGTCACCGGGCTCGAAGCGGGTGCCGATGACTATCTCACCAAACCGTTTCAGATGGAGGAGCTGCTGGCGCGCCTGAATGCGCTGATCCGTCGTGCC
>JAUIKX010000331.1 GCA_030430515.1 Gammaproteobacteria bacterium
GCCGCTAGTGTATTATCTTGGGTCACCGATCACCACGACACGCCCGGCTGGCCCGGTAGGAATGAGACCCGCGACACAAGCGCCATGTCGAGCCCTGCAACTCCCATCGCCCAGCGCACCCGAGCCGTTTTGGACCGTGTTCGCTCCGCCTGCGATCAGGCCCACCGGGACACGGACAGCGTCCACATCATCGCGGTATCGAAAACCCGCTCAGCCGATGAGGTGCGCGCCGCCCACGCGGGCGGAATGCGGCACTTCGGGGAAAATTACCTGCAAGAGGCTTTACCGAAGGTTCGCTTGCTTCGTGACCTGCAGGCGCAATGGCACTTCATCGGCCGTGTTCAGGCCAACAAGACTCGCGATATCGCCACGCATTTCGACTGGGTGCATACGGTCGACAGACTGAAAATTGCCCAGCGTCTCGATTCCCACCGGCAATCCGGAGGCGTGCCGCTCAATGTGCTGGTACAGGTCAATGTGGACGCTGACGCGGGCAAAGCCGGGGTCACCAACGACGCGGAGTTGGAGGCGCTCGTGCAGGGCATCGAGGCGCTTCCCAACCTGATGCTGCGCGGCCTGATGACCATATTGTCAGCCGATACGAACCCCACGGACGGGTTTCAAGCGCTGCAGGCGCAGTTCGAGCGCCTGGCGACGGGTCGAGGCAGCAGCTGGAATGCGCTTTCCATGGGCATGTCGAACGATTTCGAAGCTGCGATCGCCTGTGGCGCCACGCACGTGCGTATCGGCACGGCGATCTTTGGACCCAGACAAACAGGATAAAGATGCAAAAAAGAGTCGCATTCATTGGCGCGGGCAACATGGCCAAAGCGCTCATTCAAGGGCTTATAGACGCCGGTACCAACGCCGCAGATCTCTGCGCCGCGGATATCAGCGAATCCCAGCTCGCACCGCTGGCTTCGGCGGGCGTGCGCACGAGCCTCGATAATCAGATCGCGATCGCCGATGCAGACGTGATCGTGCTGGCGGTAAAGCCCCAGGTACTGGCCGAGACGGTCAGCGCGCTGCAACTCGATGCCGCCCAGCTCGTAGTGTCCATCGCCGCCGGCATCCCCATGGCGACCCTGCAGGCGGTCACCGGCCCGGCACAGCCCATCGTGCGATGCATGCCCAACACGCCGGCGCTCGTCGGCGCCGGTATGGCAGGTCTCTATGCCAACACGCATGCCCTCCCATCGCACCGGGATGCGGCGCAAACACTGTTGGCAGCGGCGGGCGAGGTCGTCTGGGTGGAGCAGGAGGGCCTGCTCGATTCCGTCACCGCAGTATCCGGCAGCGGCCCGGCATACTTTTTCTATCTCATGGAAGCCATGATCAGGGCCGGCGTGGAGCTCGGCCTGAGCGAAGCCGCTGCCACCAGCCTGACGCTACAGACGGCGTACGGAGCGGCAAAGCTTGCGCAATCATCCGACGAAGTTCCTGCCCAGCTACGCAGAAATGTCACGTCACCCGGCGGTACGACCGAGCGCGCACTGGACATCATGAACGACGCCGGCGTGGCCGATGCTATAGTGCGCGCCTTGCACGGCGCCGCCCGGCGGTCGACGGAGCTTGCAGAGGAATTCGGACGATGAGCAGCGCAGTGAGTTATCTGATTGAGCTGATTTTCGACCTGGCCACATTTCTGTTCCTGGCCCGGTTCGTCATTCAAGCCTGCCAGGTGAATTTTTATAACCCCGTCGCACAAGGCATCGTCAAGATCAGCGACCCGGTGCTCAAGCCGTTGCGCTTCGTGCTGCCAAGCTATCGGAACCTGGACTTCGCTTCGTTTTTCGCCGCGGCGCTGGTCATCTTCATCAAGCTCTACGTTCTGTTCGCCTCCACCAGCCTGGGCCTGCTCATCGGCTACAGTGCCCTGCAGGCACTTCTGCTGCTGCTCACATTCTTCAAATACGCCGTTTTTGCCGTGGTCATTCTCAGCTTTCTCGTGCTGCTCGGCTTTGTGAACTACAACAACCCGCACCCGCTCATCGTGCTGCTGCACGAGATAACCGAGCCGTTGATGGCGCCGATTCGTCGCCTCATGCCTGATATGGGCGGGATCGATTTCTCGCCAATGCTGGTGCTCGTGGGACTGCACGTGGCCGGGCTCGTGCTGCAGGATCTGTTCGGCCGTCTCGTGGGGGCGCTTGTTTGAGTCGATTCCGTCAGGACTCGGCGAGCGTCGGTGTTGTCACGCCACAGACGTTCGCACATGAAGCGCCTTTCGCGCTGCGCTCCGGTGCGGTGCTGCCCCGCTTCGAGCTGGTGTATGAGACTTACGGCGAGCTGAACGCACAGCGCAGCAACGCTGTGCTGATCTGTCATGCGCTCTCTGGCAACCACCACGCCGCCGGACGGCACAGTCCTGACGATGCCAAACCCGGCTGGTGGGATGCCTGCATCGGGCCAGGCAAAGCCATCGACACCCATCGCTTCCACGTGATCGCGCTCAACAACCTCGGCGGCTGTCACGGGAGCACCGGACCCTGTTCGGACAATCCCGCTGGCGGTACCTACGGCCCTGACTTCCCCACCGTTACCGTGCCTGACTGGGTGCGCAGCCAGGCACTCCTGGCTGATCATCTGGGCATCGAACGGTTCGCGGCTGTCATCGGCGGCAGTCTGGGCGGCATGCAGGCGTTACAATGGAGCATCGACTACCCGGACCGGGTGTGCAGTGCGGTTCTGATCGCCAGCGCTGCCAAACTCACCGCCCAGAACATCGCGTTCAACGAGATCGCCCGGCACGCCATCACCAGCGATCCGCACTTCCACGCCGGCCGCTACCGGGAGCAGGGCCACAATCCCGATGTCGGCCTGGCTTTGGCGCGCATGATCGGCCACGTCACGTACCTGTCTGACTACGGCATGGGGCGGCGCTTTGGCCGTGACCTCAAATCCGGCGATTTGGCCTCGGGGCAAGGGGTAGAGTTTCAGGTAGAGAGCTATCTGCGCTATCAGGGCCAGTCGTTTTCCCGCCGTTTCGATGCCAACACCTACATCCTCATGACCAGGGCCTTGGACTACTTCGACCCCGCGGCAGACTACGGAGACGACCTTGGCGATGCGCTGCGCCGTGTGACGGCGGAGTTTCTGGTGGTGTCGTTTACCACCGACTGGCGCTTTGCCGTACAGCGCTCACAGGAACTGGTGCACGCACTGGTTCGCGCAGACAAGCGTGTCACCGGGGCCAGCCACAGAAACACGCGCGCGGTGTGGTGCGTCGCGTCGTCAAACAACGAGCGTTGCTCCCCACCAGGCACGGTGCAGGCCGCCGGCTGCCGGACACGGTGTGTCGAGGTACGTGCACACGCACACACCC
>JAUIKX010000332.1 GCA_030430515.1 Gammaproteobacteria bacterium
TGAAACAGCACCTGCAGAAGCACAGGCCGATGCGGAGCACATGCACAAATGCCTGATCGGTAAACGCTACGTCAATGCCGATGAAACCCTTGAAGTGCTCTGCGTCAAATCCGGCGAAGGCTCCTTCGGCTACGACGGTCAGATGCTCATGGGCAAAGAGACCAAGCGGCTGCCGTCGTCAGACTGACGGGCCCTACTCCGGCGCCGTGAGGTAAGCCGCAAGCGCGTCCAGCTCTTTATCGCTTATCTCGGTTTTGCGAAACGGCGCCATTACACTGACACCCTTGCGCACGAAGTGGCGAATGAACTCCGGTGTCATATCGGTGCGCTCTTCCAGCGCGGCGGGCACGCTATCCTGGTACTTTGCTTCCAGCGCGATGGTTCCAGGCATCATGCCCTCGGCTGCGTGACAGGTGGCGCACCACTCGTCGAATACGGCTTTACCGGTTTCTGAATCCGCGTGCGCGCAAACGGTAAAAATCGTTGTCAGTGTAATGATGATCGAGCGGTTCATGAGCGGTCTCCTTTGCGCAGACGTGCCGGCCAGATGCCGTAACGGCCAACCGACAGGATGCCGTTTGGGTCGAGGGCATCTTTGATTTTTTCGTTCACCCGTCGAAGGATGTGGTCGTTGAAGCTGTAAGTGTCCATGACGGCATCCTGAAATGCAGGTGCTGTGCGGTACTCTCCCCATCCGTGTTCAGCACAGATACGGATGAGTTCTTTCACCGCCTGGCGCAGGTGGCGATTGCGTGCCGGATCTTTGTGGATGGGAATCGCCATCACCAGAATGAAGGCCCGGTACCAACTCGACACCGGCGGGCTGAACAGCAGCACTGGGATGTCCAACTCGCGGCAGGTCTGGCGGATCACCCGATTGGCCTCCACGAAACCTTCGCCGGTGCGGGGAATGATCGGCGAAAACCAGAAATGCCCATCAGTGGGGTTGAGCTCAAAGCGGCTTCGTGCGCCCATGGTGAACATCTCCAGGCTGGGAATGCCGAAGCTCGGTTTGTGGATGCGCGCCAGGTCTTCATCCGAAAGCGGCAGCTTCACGAATACGTGCTCGGTGAATGAGGCGCCGGGGAAGCGGCTCTGCACGTATTCCCATTGCGCGCGAATGACTTTCTCCGGGCCGTAAAAGGTCAGCCGCGCCGACCAGCAGGGCAGACCGCTCTTTTCCGCCATCGCGTTCATTTCATCCGCTTCGGGAATCTCGGGAAAGTTGAGCGGGTTTTTACCGCCGGCAAAGAGCACCGGCGAGCTCACACCCGGCATGCCGTTGAAAATGTTGGCATTCTCGAGCTCCCCCAGGGTGTCGATCAGAGGCACGACGTCGTCGAATCGAGGCACGTTCACCGACGTCATCATGTAAGCCTCGGGCTCGGGAAAGAGCCAGAAGCCCATCTTGGTGACAACGCCCAGGCTCGACTGTTTGAAAAGGCCGTCCAGATAAGGACCGTAGCCGTATCGGTACTGGGTCCAGGTTTTCGCGCCAGGCAAAGCGCCCATGCCCGTGCGCAGCAGCTCGCCGTTTGCCATGACCACCTCCATGCCGCAGTGGGCTTCGAAGTGGTTGCGGTATTGGGCGGTGGTGTAGCCACCGCCGAAGTCCAGGGCATTGCCCATTAGGCTGCCCCAGCCGGGGTCCGGCACATCGATCCAGAGTTTCGAGCCCCGATCGCGCAGGTGCCTGTACATGTCGAAGTACGATACGCCGGGTTCCACCAGTGCTGCGGCGTTTCTTTCATCGACGTCGATGACCCGGTCCATTCTTTTCAGATCGAGTACGACGCTGCCCGAGTACACCGGTGCCGAACCGCCGTAACCGAGGTTCCGCCCGGTTGATATGGGGTAGAGCGGAATGCTGCGTTCATTGCAGATCTGCACGATGCGTTGCACTTCTTCCGTGTTTGCGGGAGCGACGGCAGCAGATGCCACCAGCTCCCCCGGCTCCTCCCAGAACAGCGAATAGGCGTCGCGGTAGAGGTCGACGTCGGGCTGGCTTGCGAAGACCCACTCTGCGCCCACGGCGCCGCGCATTTCTTTCAATGCGTCTTTGAAAACCTCCGGTGATACGGACGGTGGCGGTTGCACGTCTGCTGCTCCTTATTCTCGAACGCCACGCTATCGCAAAGTCTCCTTTAGTGCATTGGTGCATTTATTGTGTAATGTGAGATTGCGAAGAAGGGAGGTTCTATGGGTACGAACGCACGCGCAGCCGTCTGTCACGGAAACCACACACCATTCACGATTGAAAACGTCACGCTGGATGATCTTCGCGCTGATGAGGTTCTGGTGCGCATGGTGGCGTGCGGCATCTGCCACACGGATCTTGCCGTGCGTGATCAACAGTTACCCGTGCCGCTGCCGGTTGTGCTGGGCCACGAAGGCGCCGGGGTCGTTGAGGCGGTCGGCGCGGATGTCACGGAAGTGAAGCCCGGTGATTCCGTGGTCATGAGCTTCAACAGCTGCGGCGATTGTACGACCTGCAACATGGATGCGCCCACATATTGCTACGACTTTTTCGCGCAGAACTGGTCCGGCGTACGCGCTGACGGTAGCCCGAGCATGTTCAAAGGGGGCGAACCGATGGCGGCCAACTTCTTCGGTCAGTCCTCTTTCGCCACCCATGCGATCGCTCACGCCCGAAATGTCGTGGCGGTGCCCGCTGCAGCAGCCCACATACCTCTGGAGCAGCTCGCGCCTATTGGTTGCGGCCTCATGACGGGTGCGGGTGCCGTGCTTCGATCCATGCAAGTGCGCCACGGCTTACCCATTGCTGTTTTCGGTGCCGGAACGGTCGGAAACGCAGCGATCATGGCGGCGAAGATCGCCGGCGCCGATCCCATCATCGCGGTGGATGTGAACGATGAACGTCTGGAGATGGCACTGGAGCTGGGTGCGACCCATGTGCTCAATGGACGCGATGGCTCGGCGGACAAGATCCGCACGCTGTGCCCGAGCGGGCTGGCCTATGCATTCGATACCACGGGCATCAACAGCATCATCCAGGAGGCGTTCAGCCTGCTCGCACCGAAAGGGCAGCTCGGTATTGTCGGCGCGTCCGACCCGGAGGCCATGCTGAGTTTCAATGAGACCGAATTCATGGGCGGCGGCCGCACGGTCAAGGGCATTCTGGGTGGCGACAGCGACGTCGGACCGTTTCTGGCCGAACTGATCGGCTACCACATCGAAGGTCGTTTCCCCTTCGATAAGCTCATCGGCTACTACGACTTTGAAGACATCAACGAAGCGATCGAAGCCAGCGAGCGCGGTGAAACCATCA
>JAUIKX010000333.1 GCA_030430515.1 Gammaproteobacteria bacterium
CGAGCCGTTCGAACTACGCTCGGGTGCCGTCCTGCCGGGCTTCGAACTCGTCTTCGAGACCTACGGCAAGCTCAACGCCGAAAAAAGCAACGCGCTGCTGCTCTGCCATGCGCTGTCCGGCAATCATCACGCAGCAGGTCGCCACTCCGCTGACGACCCCAAACCCGGCTGGTGGGAAGCGTGCGTCGGCCCGGGCAAGGCCATCGACACCGAACGTTTTTTCGTCGTATCGCTGAACAATCTGGGCGGTTGCCACGGCAGCACAGGGCCGCGATCACCAGCACCCCAGGGCGGCAACTACGGACCGGACTTTCCGGTTGTTACCGTGCCAGACTGGGTAGCAAGCCAGGCAAAGCTGGCCGACTATCTGGGTATCGAACGATTTGCCGCCGTTGTCGGTGGCAGCCTGGGCGGCATGCAGGCCATGCAATGGGCCATGGATTTTCCCGACCGGGTGGGCGCTGCGGTGCTGATCGCCAGCGCGGCGAAGCTGACCGCGCAGAACATCGCCTTCAACGAAATCGCCAGGCACGCAATCACCACCGACCCGCACTTCCACAACGGCCGCTACATTGAGGCCGGCCACAACCCGGATGTCGGTCTTGCTCTGGCCCGCATGATCGGCCACGTCACTTACCTTTCCGACTATGGGATGGGGCAAAAATTCGGCCGTCAGCTCAAGTCCGGAAACCTGGCGTCCGGGAAAGATGTGGAGTTTCAGGTCGAAAGCTACCTGCGCTATCAGGGCGCGTCCTTCTCCCAGCGGTTCGACGCCAATACCTACATTCTCATGACCAGGGCACTGGACTACTTCGACCCGGCCGCGGAGTTTGGTGATGATCTGGTCGCGGCTCTGCGCGAGGTCACTGCAAAGTTTCTGGTGATCTCGTTTACCACCGACTGGCGATTTTCCGTCGACCGCTCGCAGGAGATCGTTCGGGCGCTGATCCGCGCAGACAAGAATGTCTCAAGCGCGATCATCGATTCCGAACACGGTCACGATTCTTTCCTTCTACCGCTACCGCGTTATCTGGATGTGCTCGGAACCTATCTCGAGCACCTGCATGAGGAACTGCCTCATGCGTCCTGATCTGGAGATCATCGCCGACCTGATTGGGGAAAGAGCCCGTGTACTCGATCTCGGCTGCGGCGAGGGGGAGCTGCTGGCGCACCTTACGCAGACCAAACAGGTCTACGGCTACGGGCTCGACGTGGACCCCGACAACATCACCACCTGTCTGGCGAAAGGCGTCAATGTCATCGAGCACGATCTCGATGCCGGGCTCAAGGAGTTTGCTGACGATGCATTCGACATGGTAGTGATGACGGAAACCCTGCAGAGCGTTCAACATCCAGACGAACTGCTGGCTGAAATGCTGAGAATCGGCAAAGAGTGTATCGTCACCTTCCCCAACATCGGCCACTGGCGTTGCCGTCTCCACCTGGGCTTGAAGGGCCGCATGCCCGTTGCCTCACACCTGCCCTACGAGTGGTACAACACGCCGAACATTCACCTGTTCACTTTCAACGACTTCGAAGCACTCTGCCGCACACAGGGCTACCGGGTCATCGAGCGCTTCGTCGTTGGCGAAAATTACGAAGACCAACCGCTATCAAACCGCCTGCCCAATCTGTTTGGAACGTTTGCGTTCTACCGACTCGGACGCCAGCCATGACAAAACTCAAGGTTCTCGCGCTCACCATTCTGCTCTACTCGGCAGCTTTCGCCACGCATGCAGAACAGTCCAAGCAGTTCGGTGTTTACGACGCCCACTACATCGTCATACCCACCATGTCGCTCAAGCCGACGATCGCCGCCCAGTACGGCATTGTGCGCTCCCCGACGAGAGCGCTCGTAAATATTTCCCTTGTGGAGCGGGACGGTCTTCCGGTGGCGTCAAAGGTTTCAGGGTCATACAAAAACCTGCTGGAGCAGACTTTCGAACTCGAATTCGAAGAGGTGCGCGAAGGTGCAGCCATCTACTACCTGGCAACGTTTCCCTACACCGACCGCGATACGCTGCGTTTCGAGTTTGACGTTGAACTGCCGAACGGAGACGTAGGGCGGATCGAGCACCAGCAACGCATGTATCGTGAAGAGTCCCGGACTGCACAACCATGAAAGTGGTTCTCGCTACACGAAACCCCGGCAAGCTGCGGGAGATGCAGCAGCTGTTTGAGCCGCTCGGATGGTCGCTGGTGAGCCAGGCTGATCTGAACATCGATTCGGCACCGGAAACCCGCATGACGTTCGTCGAAAATGCGCTCGACAAGGCACGTCACGTCAGCGAGCAGAGCGGCCTGCCCTGCATCGCAGACGATTCCGGGCTGGTGGTTTCAGCGCTCAACGGCGCCCCGGGTATCTATTCAGCGCGTTTTGCCGGGCCACAGAAAAGCGACGCGGACAACAATGTCAGGCTGATCGCCGAGCTTGCCGACAAGCAGGATCGCGATGCTCACTTCTACTGTGCCATGGTCTTTCTCCAGCACCACGCTCATCCGGCGCCGGTCGTGGCAACAGGCCGGTGGCACGGACGTATTGTCGACAAGGCCCGTGGCGCGAACGGGTTTGGTTACGACCCCCACTTTTTCGTTGTATCCAGGGGCTGCACCGCGGCTGAGCTCGAAGCGGAAACCAAGAACGAGATCAGCCACAGAGGCCTCGCCGCCCGGACGCTGCTGGCTGCTCTTTCTTGACCAAAGGGGTTGCTGCATATGTGCACTTTCCGTGGTGTGTGCGGAAATGCCCTTATTGCGATTTCAATTCCCACCCTCTGAGCGGCGCGCTGGACGAGTCGGCATATGTCGACGCGCTTGTCGCTGACATCGATCAGCAGCAGAACAAGCACGGTAGGGAAAGCCCAACCACGGTGTTCTATGGCGGAGGTACGCCGAGCCTCTTTTCACCGGCCAGCTTCATGCGGCTGAACGAACGCCTGCGCAGCCCGGGCGAGATCACCATGGAAGCCAACCCCGGCACGACCGAGCACGCAGACTTTGCCGGGTATCTCGACGCCGGCATCAACCGCCTGTCGCTGGGCGCACAGACATTCAACCAGCAGGCGCTGGAACGGCTCGGACGCATACACGCAGCGGAGGATACCGTTAGAGCCTTCGAGCAAGCTCGGCACGCCGGTTTTACCAATATCAATCTCGACCTGATGTATGCGCTTTCCGGGCAGAGCACCACAGACGCGATGTCTGACCTCGAACGCGCAATCCATCTGCAGCCGGAACACATCAGCTGGTACCAGCTCACCATCGAGCCGCGCACTGAATTTCA
>JAUIKX010000334.1 GCA_030430515.1 Gammaproteobacteria bacterium
TGAGGTTCATCGTCTTCGTCCTTTCAGTTCCGGTGACGAGACAATGAGAAAACCTGTGTTCGAATGCCTTCCGTAGCCCTTCTAGTTACCTTCTAGGTTTCTGACATGTCGGGAAGACTCGGTTAGTACCGGGGCACGACCCGCCGCACCACCTCGACGAATCGCGGGTCCTGGCGGTAGGCATCGAATGCAGGGTGACCGCTGATGTTCAATCGTTCCGTAGCGTTCGCTGGTTGCGCGATGGCAAGGCAATGGAACATGCGTTCGGATTCCCCAAGAATGGCGAATAACAGCGCAGCAGTGATGGGTTCGGCAGTACAGTCGCCGCTGTCTCGAATCTGATGGTCCAGCACTGCCCGCTGAACACCTAAAAATCCACCCGAATCGAAGGCGGCCTCGAGTACCGGCCTGGCAGGCCACAACGTATGCCGCTCGAATCCCAACGGCCCATCCGGGATCCTCAGCAGCAACGCTCCGGCGCGGACATCGTCACCGGCTTTGTGGTGGGCGTACGCCGTTGACCAGAGCGTAATGACGTCCGAGCCGCCCTGCTCATACTGCGCGAATGCCGCCTGATAGTCTCCCTCGATCACATGCAGAAGGCCGGCAATGAAACGAACACGCTGATCTTCGGGATCTAGATCGACTGCTCGTAAGATATGCACTCTGGCCTGCTCGACGCGACCGGTAAGTAGCAGAAAGCGCCCAAGCTCCCCGTGCGCGTGCCCATGACCTGGAGACAGTGCGAGGCCTTTTTCCCACATCTGTTGGGCGGCAGACCAATCCCCTTCCTCGAGATTGATATCACCGAGTAGTACGTGCGCATCGCCATTGTCCGGGTCGAGCTGCAGGGCACGCTGAGCTGCGGTTTTGGCATCGGCCCACACCGCTTCCCGACGATCCAGACCGAGTATCCACAACCAGTAGTACGCAGAGCCAATGCTGGCATACGCCTGCCCGTAGGTTGGATCAATGGTCGACGCCTGTAGGTACAGGCGCAGCGCATCGTGCAATCCCTGGGCGGAAAAGCGACTCTGCGCCGCGTAGCCTTTGACGATCAGCTCGTAGGCACGGACATCCGTAGTCAGGTAGCGGCTACGTCGCAGTTTCGAAGGTGTGGCGACGCCGAACTCATCATGCAGAGCCTCCGCAAGTTCCACTGCCACCTTGGTCTGGATTCCGAACACATCTTCGAGCGGTTCATCGAAGCGGGCTGACCACAGGGTGGCTCCATCAGCCACCCGCACCAACCGAACGTTGACGCGCAGCCGCTCGTCTGCGCGCAGCACTTTGCCTTCAACCATGAAACGCGCATCGAGCTGACCACCAATCGCGTCCACATTCAACGCCGCAGCGCGGAGCGTTGGGCTTCGCGCCACCACACGAAACTCGCTGATCCGTGAGAGCATGTCGATGGCTTCTGCGGTCATACCATCGCTCAGCCACTGCTGATCGGCATCCGCGTTCAGGTTCTCGAAAGGCAGAACGGCTATGGACGTAATCTGTGGTTCTGCCGGCCAGAAAACGCGTGCCACAATAAAGCCGCAGACAAGAAGGGCAATCGACAGCGGGATGACGTAGCGTCTGGGCGTCCGGCTTGGATCAGGTACGGGCTGGTCTTCCAATACATCTGCGACGAGCAGATAGCCACGCGACCGCACCGTGCGTATGTAGCGCGGCTTTTTGGCATCATCGCCGAGCGCCTGACGAATCTCGGAGATGGCTTTGTGCACCGCATTGTCGGCGATATAGTCAGACTCCCATATCGCATCGAGCAGCTGCTCGGCGGTGACGGTCTCGCCGGGTCGCGCAGCGAGATAGACCAACACATCCATGGAACGCGGCGTCAGCGGAGTGTCCACCCCATCTCGCTGGACCAGGTTGCGCTCTGGGTAAACCTCAGCGTCAGCGACTTTCAACAAGTCTCATCCTGCCTGACAGGCATACACCCTGTACTCCACGGCGTGAGGCAGGATGCGCCCTTCTGCGATCGCCACCACCTGGTTGAGCCACGAATAACGCGGATCACCGCACTCAAAACGAGGCTGAGTAAGGAAGTGGTTGTCGCCATACTGCGTCTCGCCGGCTTCACTCAGCGCCCCCACCGCAGCGGTGTTCTGCTCCAGGATACCGGTGTAGGTCATGTAGATACCGGCGCCGTCGTCGGTCTTCAAGTTCAGACGCACGTCGAGCTCAATGTAGCCGTCTTCGACTTTGGCCCAGTCGGCGCCCGGTGTGAGCACCTCACCGCGCAGGCGCTCACCTTCGAAGGCACCGCCCGTGACCTCGGCGATGGCTCGCACGCCACCGTGCGCCGCACCGATGGGATAGGACGTGCCGAGATCGGCGCGAATGGTGAACAGATGTTCCAGCTTCATAATATTCCCTCAGACAAGACCACGAACGGGAACCAGCGCACCGTGCACGGCACTGGCCCGGTCGGACAAAAGAAAACAGACCACTTCCGCCAGCGCCTCAGGACGCACCCAGGCGCCGTGATCGGCTACCGGCATATCCGCCCGATTGCGCGGGGTATCGATCAGCGACGGCAACACCGCATTGACGTTGACGCCGTTCGCTCGAACTTCATCCGACAGCGCTTCGGTAAGTCGCATGACGGTGCTCTTGGCCGCCGTGTAGGCACCCATCTGACCGATGCCGTGCAACGCGCCCAGAGCGCCGACGTTGACGATGGCACCGCGCCCCTGACCTACCAGAACGGGCACCGCAACTGCCAGCATGCGGCGCAAGGTCGTCACGTTGATGGCGAACATGGCATCCCATTGCGCATCGTCCGTTTCGTGCACGCATGGCCCCATGTCGAAACCGCCAGCAATGTTGGCCACACCGTCGAAGGCGCCAATGCCGTCCAGGCAGGCTTGCACGGCTGCCGCATCGGTGAGATCGCAGGTGTGACACCGGCCGAGATCGGACGTAAACCCCTCGACCACGTCGATCAGTTCCACCGTGGCGCCGTAACCGCGCGCTGCCGAGGCGACCGCTGCGCCGAGAACGCCGGCGGCGCCGGTAACCAGAATTTTCTTACCGTCGAGCATCATGCCTCCTAAGCCGCTGCCCACGCAGAGCCGCCATCGATCTTCAGGATGGCGCCCGTGGTGTAGCTCGACGCATCGCTGGCGAAGTACAGCGCTGCACCCACCACCTCCTCCGGCTCGCCGCCGCGTCCGAGGGGAATGGTCTCGCGGGCGCGCTGTGCAAAGGCTTCGAGGTCCCAGGCCTTACTGATGTCGGTCATGAACGGGCCCGGCATGATG
>JAUIKX010000026.1 GCA_030430515.1 Gammaproteobacteria bacterium
CCGAGAACCGGCGATGCAGCGAGCCAAGGCCCTGCCACTTGAACCGGTAGGTCGGCCAGCTTGTTACATGGCCGACACTTGCACTGAGCTTCTCTGCTCGAAGATTGTTACCCGCAAGCTGCACATGACAGCTGGAGCAGGCGAAGTTGAGCTGTCCCCGGCGAGCGGTATAAAAGTGTTTACCCTCTTCGTACGCCGCAAGCGCTCCTTCAGTCGTCGGCGTTTCCACAGCGATGATCTGGCCTCTGGACTGAAAGGCCATGTAGGCGACGAGTTTGACCATCTCTTCGCCACCGTACTCGAGCGGCTTCTCACCGTGCTGCTCGCGACAGCGGTTAACGTCCATCTCCAGCGTAATGACCTGCTGCGACGTTTCATCGAAATACGGGTACCGCCCTTTGACCGCACCGTCGTCGAAGCAATCGGGGTAACCCGTACCGTCGGCAAACGACGTTTCGAAGTACTCGGCACCTTCATCCACCGAGAATTCGTACGGCGGGAACTCTTCCATCTCCTGCCACTGGGCGCGGGCCCCTTCATCGATTGCGTACACACCATCGGCATGCGCCTCGATCGGCACCGTGCGGAACCTCGACTCATAAAATGCTCTTAGAGCGGCACGATCTTCTTCAGGACCGGCCCATGCGCCAGCGGCGCCTATGAACAGACTGACGGCGAGCAGCAGACGCATGACTACTTCAGCACGAGCTCACCAGAGCCCGTCTCGTTGAGGTTGTCGGTCCACTCCACCCGAATGACATCGCCAGGGTTCGCGTTCTTCACTTGAAACGAGAAAAAGGGATTCTTCGAAACTGCGGCACCCCAATCGGCCTTCATGACAACCGTATCGTTCTTGTAACAGGTCACGTTCTGGATGTAGTGCGCCGGAACAACGCTGCCGTCTTCTGCGCGCCGCGTACCTGTTTCCATGGGATGCGGCATGAGACTTTTGATTTCCGCCACACCGTTTTTGATCTTTCCACGAATTTTTACCTTACCCGCCATATCAGCCTCCGCAACCACCGATGGTGACTTTCACTTCCTTCGACGTGGTGTAAACCTTGTCTGCCGTTTCAACATACGCCCGCACCATGGAGCTCTCGCCCATCTTCACCCGCGCGGACACATCAGCGACCGCGTCGGGTAGGATGTGGAATCGCGCCACCAGCGGGTTCGGGTTTTTCTCGATCACCAGGCTGATCGCCGTAACGCCTTCCATGTCCGTAGAGATGCTCACCGGTACAACGGCACCGTTCTCGGCGATGTCCGGAATTTTGAATTTGATGGCATCGCTTTCTTCAACTGGACGGCCGTTCAGCATATGGCTGAGCGCATCATCTATTTGAGTTGCTTCAAATGCAGGTCGAGCAGCAAAAGCTCGAAGCGGCGCTGAAAGAAACGCACCTGCTGCGCCAAGCAGCATACCGGCTCGCATGAATCGTCTTCGGCTGTGGGCCATAACAAGACTCCTTAGAGTGAATGTATGTAGTCGACCACCAGGTCGATCTGTTCCTCGGTGAGAATTCGATGACGGCCGTACGGTGGCATCACCGTGATCGGGTTACGTACCGTCGCATCCCAAACCTGCGCTCTGAGCGCTTCGCGGTCCGGGTATCGTGCTTTCATGACGACGAGTGGTGGCGCAGAGTTACCCGGCAACTCGCCATCATCGATCATGTGGCACGACAGGCAATTGCCTTGGTTTCGATCGAAGGCGATCGCTTTACCGCGCTCCAGAGCGTCGTCAGCCACGGCGACACCTGCCGCCAGCAGAAACAGAGCGGAGATTGATTTTTTCATCGGGATTCCTCCGCCATGTATCGCACAGCGTCCGCAACAGCCTCATCGCTCAACTGCGCGAACCCACCTTTCGGGGGCATGACGCCGCTGTCAGAAGAAACGCCGTTGATTGCATTGTCTATCAGAGCTTGCACACCCGAAGCTATACGGGGTTCCCAGGCAGCGGCATCGCCCACCACAGGCGCACCACCTACACCCACTTTGTGGCAGATGCTGCAGAACTGCTCGTAGGTCTGCGCACCGGGGTGAGCCGAGGTTTGCTTTTCTGCAGCAGTGGTCTGCTCTTCGATTACGACTCCGGCCACTTCCGAGTGCACGGTGAGCGAGGCGGGGTCCAGACAGTCGCTCATGCAGCGAGTATTGGCAGTATCCGGGCGATCATCCCTGAAAAATCCCTGCTCGTTAGGCATACGAAGAGCAGACAGCGACGCTTTGTCGGCTACAAAATCATCTTCCACCAACTCGTTGAGATAGAGCACGTACGCAGTGATTGCATAGGTTTCATCGTCGCTGAGTGATTCCGGCTGCGTGAAGGGCATGGCACGACGAATGTAGTCGAAGAGTGTGCTTGCGTACGGCCAGTAGCTACCCACTGTACGTTCCGGGCGCTCTTCGGTAAGCGTACCCATACCGCCAGCCAGAACCGGATAGCGACCCACGCCTTCACCGAAAGAACCGTGACATTCAGCGCACTGCGTCTCGTACATCATCTCGCCATCTTCAACGGAGCCGCTGCCCTGTGGATACCCGAGCCCGTCAGGCCGAATGTCGATGTCCCAGCCCGCGATCTGCTCCTGGGTAGCCGGCTGCCCGTAACCAAAGTGGCCCACTTTGTTACCTGCAAACCCACCGCCAGCAGAACTCGGATTTTCTGCACAGCCGATGAGAACCAGCGTTGAGATCAGACAGAGTGATTTAAGCGAATTGCACATTGCTGACGGTTCCATTCGGCGACAATTTCCAGGTGTGGATGGCGTTCTTGTGGTAGATGGAGTTCGTTCCTCGGGCCTCTCTGAGTTGTCGGTAGGTGGGCTGAACATAGCCGGTTTCGTCCACCGCTCGGCTCTGAATCAGCGCCGGGCTGCCGTCCCAATCCCACTCCAATGCAAAACGTGTGAGCGCTTTAGGCATGATTTCGCTGGTAAAACGGGCTTCGCGCCAGTTCGCGCCCCCATCGACCGAGATGTCCACATGCTTGATACGCCCGCGTCCGGACCAGGCCAGACCTTCGATCATGTATTTACCTTTTGTCTTGAACGGCTTTTCGGGGCAAGGGCTCGTTACCACCGAGTTGCACTCCTGCTCGTAGGAAAATTCCCTGGAGGTGCCATCCGCCAGAAGGTCTGTGTATTTGGAGGTTTCCTCCCGGTGGTGCCAGGGCTTGTCACCGATCTCAAGCCGCCGAAGCCACTTCACACAGGTGTTGCCTTCCCAGCCAGGATTGATCAGCCGCAGCGGATAGCCCTGCTCAGGACGCAGCATCTCACCGTTCTGCGCATACACGAGCATGGCGTCGTCCAGGGCTTTGTCCATGGGAATACTGCGGCTCATGTGAGCACCGTCGGCGCCTTCCGCCAGAATCCAGGCCGCATCTTTTTTCAGCCCCACTTCTTCGAGCAGCGTCGAAAGAAGCACCCCTGTCCATTCGCAGCAGGACAGCATGCCGTGGGTGAACTGCAATCGATCCATCTGCGCACCGCGCCACTCCATACCGCCATTGGCCGGACATTCGAGGAAGCGGATGACGCTCACCGAAGGGAAGCGCATCAGATCGTCCATGCTGAGCACCAGCGGGCGGTCTACGAGCCCATGGATCATCAGGCGGTGCTGGTCGGGGTGAACCTCAGGAACGCCTGCGTGGTAACGCTCGAAAACCACACCGCTGGGCGTGATGATGCCTTTCAGATCAGCGAGTGGTGTGAAGCTGATGGAGGCGATGTTGTCGGCAGTCAACCAGTCGACCGTTCGACGGACCACATGCGCTTCATGCGGCGAGGGCGAGCCGTATGGATTGACCCCAACACCTGCGCCCAGACTCTTTGTCCATGGCGGCACCTCAGGCGGCGCGAAGCGGGTGTCTGCCGATGCGGTCGATGCGACCGCTGCACCCGCCAGTGCGAGCCCGCCCTTGAGAAAGCGCCGGCGCTCCGGTGCAGTCATTGATCGCTCGCCGCTGGCCATGTCAGCCAGTGTGCGATCGAACTCCCGTTGGCTCATGCATATCCCCTTCTCGATCTGGTCTTTCAGTCACGCCGGCGCAGCATTTTGCTTCGCCATTGTTGGAAAGTTCGTATATTATAAATTTCTCACATAAAAACAAACTAATTTTTATATCTATATTCCATTTAGTTTTATCCCGCCTCGGAATAAAGGATCAGAGCTCGGCGGAAAAAAGAGGCAGAGAAGAGAGATGGCAAAGGCAGAAATGGACCCGGAGCTGATGCAGGGCAATGCGGCTCGCGCCAGCGAGCTGATGAAGCTCCTGGGCCACCCACATCGGCTGATGATTCTTTGCGAGCTGAACCAGGGCGAGTGCTCCGTTGGGCAACTGAGTGAGCGCATCGGCATCAATCAGTCGCCTCTGTCGCAACATCTGGCCAGAATGCGTCACGAGGGTGTGGTTGAAGCCCGTCGTAACGCGCAAACTGTGTATTACTCCCTGAAAGGCAAAGAGGTCTCAGCGGTTATTTCGCTGCTGTATGAACTCTACTGCCAGCCCGCTCAGCAAGAAGCTGCCAAAGCGGGCTGACCCCACCTGGACAAGGTCAGATGATCAACCGATCGCCGCTTCCATGGTCGCTTTCGCCACAGCAAAGCGGTCGTCGCCCCAGGGCATCGGCATGAGCACCGGATACTCCACCCCGGCATCGACGTAACTTTGCATGAACTGGCCCACTTCTTCGCGCGAACCGACGAAATCTATGGCCTGAATCATGCGCTCGGAAATTGCTGCCAGCGCACCATCCCGATCACGCTCCTTGTGCCGGGCGCGCAGCTCGTCCACTTCTTCAGCAAAACCCGCGGCTCGGAACATGTTCGCGTAGCCGTCCGCCATGGCGTAGTTGAAGATGTCTTTACGTGCTGAGTGGGCCGAAGCATCGAGCTGCCCGCATGAAGCGTGCACATATGCAAAGATCTTCGCATCGCCACCCTCGCGTACGCGGGCAATGGACTCCGGCAAGTGCGCCACGGGAATGTAGTTGAGCAGCACACCATCGGCGATTTCTCCCGCGAGCTTGAGCATCTGAGGGTTCAGCGCCGCCATGACGATCTTGGGTCGACGCTCACCCAGGCGCACGCCAAGGCGGAAACGTTTCACCTGCCAGAAGTCTCCTTCGAAGGTGACAGACTCGCCGGAGAGACACTCGCGCAGCAGCGCCACGTACTCGCGCATGCGGGCAATCGGTCGGTCTGGCATCGGCGCACCGTGCGCGCCGAGAATGGCCGGAGCCGATACACCGACTCCCAGCCATACATCGTTATCGGGCGACAATGCCTGAAGCGTTGCCGCCGTCATTGCGGTCAGTGGCGGTGTGCGCAGCTGGATCGGCACGATTCCCGTGCCGAGCTCCAGGTTCGGCGCGGTCGCGGCCACCGCACCCAGCAAGCTGAATGCGTCAGTGCCCGTGGCTTCTACGGTCCATAGCGACCGGTATCCAAGACCCTGCGCCAGCTGCGCCACATCGACGACCGCTTTCGGTCCAAGTACGCCGAGGCTGCCGAATGTAACTCCCATTGGAGTGCTCATATGCCCTCTCCCTGAAGAAAAAAGAGCATCTTAGCAGCCTCGACACTGACCTTCCGTCAGACCACGGTGCCGATCAGGGATTTCACTTCCATGAATTCGCCCAGGCCCCACTTGCCGAACTCACGACCGTTGCCCGACTGTTTATAGCCACCAAACGGCACCGATGGGTCCGGCGCGCCTGCGTTGATGAACACCTGGCCGGCACGGATGCGCGGCGCAATCTTCGCAGCATGTTGCGGATCCCCAGAAACGACCGCAGAGAGGCCATATGCGGTGTCGTTGGCAATACGAACAGCGTCCTCGTCATCCTCGTAAGGAATGATGGTGACCACCGGCCCGAAAATTTCTTCCCGGGCGATACGCATGTTGTTGTTCACGTTGGCGAACAGGGTCGGTTTCACATAGAAGCCATTGTTCATGCCTTCCGGCAGGCCGACACCACCGGCTTCGAGGCTTGCGCCTTCATCGATACCGCTCTGGATGAGGTCCTGAATCTTCTCCCACTGAGCCTTGTTGACCACCGGCCCGAGATGCTGGCCTTCCTGCATCGGGTCGCCGACCGTCATGCTGCTCATCACGCCGGCGGCAATCTTCGCCGCTTCATCATGCTGGGATTTATGGACAAGCATGCGGGCCGGTGCAATGCAGCTCTGCCCGGAGTTGAGGCAGACTCCTCCCAGGCCGGCAGGCACGGCTTCTTCCAGCGGTGCGCCTTCCAGAATGATGTTGGGCGACTTACCGCCGAGCTCCTGATGCACCCGCTTGACCGTATCGGCAGCGTTTTTCGCCACCAGAATGCCTGCACGGGTTGAGCCGGTAAAACTGACCATATCGATGCCCGGATGGGTAGACAGGGCCGTACCCACGCCCGGACCATCACCCTGCACCAGGTTGAAAACGCCTGCCGGCACACCAGCGGCGTCCAGCACTTCAGCAAAGATCGCTCCGGATCCGGGGCACTCTTCTGACGGCTTGAGGATCATCGTGTTGCCTGCTGCAAGCGCCGGTGCAACCTTTGCGACGATCTGGTTCATGGGCCAGTTCCAGGGTGTGATGAGCGCCACAACACCTATGGGCTCATGCACGACACGGTTGCTGCCAACCTGCTCCTCGAACTGAAAATTCTTGAGGGCATCCATGGTGGACATGAAATGACCGATACCCGCACCGACCTGCGCGGTCTGAGAGATGGAAATCGGGCAGCCCATTTCCTCTGAGATGGCCGCTGCGATTTCGGGACCACGTTTTTTGTACTCTTCAACGATACGGCCGAGCAGTTCCAGCCGCTCCTCTACAGAGGTCTGCGAGAAACTCTCAAAGGCGCCTTGTGCGGCCTGGACGGCGTTGTCGACGTCGGCGCTGGTGCCCAGCGTTATTTCAGTGCAGGGCTGTTCGGTCGCTGGGCTGGTGACCTCGTAGCGCTGACCGCCGTTGCTGTCGACCCACTGACCATTGATGTATTGCTTGAGATAGCTTTTCACGTTTGGAACCTTCTACTTCGATTGGAAAAACAAGGCCCGTACCATCCACGAGAAACACCGCCCCGTCAATTGATCGCCGCAGGTCGCTCGCTTTGATAGATCTGGCGAATCTGTGCCTCAGAGAGCGCAGCACGATAGACCCGAATTTCATCGAGCGCTCCGACCATGAGATCTTCGAGCGTCTGATCTGCTTTGATGTAACCACCGATAGTCAGCGGAGCTTCGGAGGTGTTGATCTCTCCTCCACGGGTCCAGTCGGAGCAGATTTCTTCACCGTCAACATAGAGTCGAACCGCGAAGCCATCGAACGTGGCGGCAATGTGGTACCAGCGATTCAACTCCGCTCGATGCTTCCGATCGGCGTAACAGGCCGCACCGCGACCGTTGGCGTAGCGCAGCTGCCACTTGAACTGCAGGCCGTGGAACCCGAGGAACAACGCCGGATAGTCATGAGCAACGAGCGCCAGATTCCGATCGACTTCCCGCTTCGCCCATAATGCGATCGTCACAGAATCTGATAGCGGCTCATCGAGAGAAACGCTGAGCATGTTTTCGGCACGCCCTTCGAAATTGAGCGCCTGCCCGACGACCCCGTCACTCACGGATAACTCTGCGGCCTCCGCTTCATGGCCTCGACCTGACGCATCTTCCACAACCTGCCCGCCGACCGTTTCGAAAGGCCAGTGCGCAACGAGATTCTGCGCCGGATCGACTTCGCAGCCAGCAACCACCAGCGTCATAACGAACAGAAAACTTCTCATCAACCGAACTCTTGCTCAATGTGCCGCGCCAGACGATTGGCCAGCGCCACGATCGTCAGCGTGGGCATGACGAACCCTCCCGTGGGAAATACCGAGCTTCCGGCAACGAAGAGGTTCTCTACACTATGCACCCTGCAGTGGCCATCTACGACCCCACTACGTGGATCGGCAGACATCCTTGTGGTACCCATGTGATGGCAGCCGCTCCAGATCCGATCCGGCCAGGTATCATCGTCGCGAGCGAGCCAGTCTGCGAGCTGCATACGCGCCAGCCCATTCGCACCCAGAACCTCTCCAAACGCCAGACAGGAATCGCGCAGAGCGCGCTTGTCGTTCTGCGACAAGCGCCAATCGACACGCAGTTTTTTCAAACCGAACACATCGCGCTCGTCAATGAGCGTCACCCTGCTCGAGGGATTCGGCATCTGCTCCGCCCAGGCGCTCATACGTAGCGGCTCGGTTTTGTCGCCGTGGCCCTCGAGATCACCGATGAGCCCGCCTAAGTCGCTGAGCACCGTCAACAGGTCCTCACCCAGCTCATCAGGCCAATGCCCATTCTGGAGATCAGACCAGAGATTTCGAGCCGCCCGATAGGCTTCGCCCTTCGGAACTGAAGGGGCAGCAGCAAAGCCGCAACGGGCAAGCCTTCGTCGCTCCTCGATTTCAGCAGACAAGTGCACGTAAGGTCGCGCATTGTCGCTGTATGAAAATGCCTCGAGCAAAGCCGACCCATCTGCCGACAACAGACGGCCTGCATCGACTTCGATGTGCTGCATGAAGCAGCGACCGACCTGATCTGCTTCGTTGCCGATACCTTGAGGGGCGGCGTCGGACGGCTGTAGAAGCAGCCGCGCATTCTCCATACCGCCGCAGGCAAGCACCACCGCGCGAGCCTGCACCGCTCCGGCCCTGCCGTTCAGCGATGCGATGGAAACAGAGCGCACCCTGCTGGCGCCTGGAAACAGATTGAATCCCACCGCGTTGGCGTGCAGAAGCAGCGTCACATTTTCAGATGCTTCCAGCTCTGCCAGATAACGGGTACCGAAGCGGGTGGGCGGGCTGAATCGGAAGAGGCCGCCTCGAAGGTCTGAATCCGCAAACACTCCAGCGATCTCTGTCTGGTCTGGGCCGGACAGCTCACACAGCTTTTCGGCGTGCTCATAATCGGCAGAGAGCGCCTGATGATCCAGAGGCCAGCCATCGATATCGAGCCATGGCCTGCTGCTGAAATCCTGCTCATGCAGACGCGCGCACCAACCCTCCCAGTGATTGCTGGTTCCGCCGAGATAGCGCAATCGACAGGTCACCGGATCGGCAATCTGCCGGCCGACGGACTCCCCTTCATACAGCGCCTGCGTTTCGGATTCGAATTCCGTGCCGCCGCCTTCGAGCAGCAACACGCGCAAACCGCTCTGACGCAAACCGAGCGCCAGCGTTATCCCCGCAGGCCCTGCGCCGATGATCGCAACATCTGCCGCGAAGACCGTCGCCGTTTCCGGCGCACGAAAATCAAGACGCATCCTGGTCCAGAAACGCCAATGCGCAGTAAGCCGCTTCGGCACGACTGAGCTGCCAACCGTCGACGAGTACCGTTTCGCCACGAGCGAAGTCAGATCTCATAACCGCTGTCCAGAGGTTCGATGGATCGACATCGTCAGCACATCGCGAAACGCTGCGATGGAGAGCCTTCAGCGCGGCATGTCGATTGGCCAACTCTGGAACGTTCGCCACCACACAGCGCCCAATGGAAATGACGGTGCTTCCCTCCTCGAGCGGGCCCAGCGACAGCGCCAGAGATGGCAGGACTGCGCCGGTGGAAGCGACCAGAAGCTGACCCACTCGTCGCCGGGTAATCAAGAGCAGCGCCCGGCTGCTACGGCGAGACAATGCCGGAGCAGCTCACCGGATCGCAGGTGCTTTTCAAAATACATCTGGTTGGCAAATCGCATCTGGGAAGCCTCACCCGAATTGCTCAGCAACCGATCGCAGGCCGCCACGCACTCCTCAGCGCCATCAAATCCGAGGAAGTGCTCGCCCTCTATGGGTGGATTGGGCTGAGAGTGGCAGAGCGTTTCGCTGACAATACAACGCGATGCGGCGATGTACTCCGCGAACTTCCAACCCACGGAGCGGTGGAGACCTGTGGTCGTGACGCCGATAAGGTAACGCTGCATCAGCGTCAGGTAACTGCTTCGGTCGGTTCGCCCACTGTAGATGAGTTGAGGAGCGACCTCCCGGGCAGTGGGCGTGTCCTGAAGACCGCCATGGAAACGCTCCCCGAAAGCACGTTTCAGAGCGGAGACCACTTCGACACGACTGTTGTTGAGTTCGTGCAGCGCTTCTTCAGAATACTTCGGCACACTCCTTCTGCCCCAAAGCCTCGTCAGAAACACCACGCCTTCGACCGCCTCGCTGCCCGCAGAACACTGAAAATCCGACTCTCTTGCCGCTTCTCGACCCAACCAGGGAAGCAGGCGTTTGCGCCACTGATCCAGCGACCCGCTCACATTGCGCTCACGCCTGAACAGCATCCGTTCCAACTGATCGTATCTGTCGATGTCATCGGCAACGCAATGGAAGTTGAGACCGTAAGGTCGAATGAGCTCCCGCTGCCAATCGAGCCGTGTGTGACCTTCGACACAAAAAGCTCTTTTGAAGTAGACATCCGCTTTCCGAACAAGCGGCTCGCAAAGGGTATCTCCGTCGAGCATATCGAAACAGATCGTCCGTGTTTCTGCCCCGTGCTTCAACAACATCCAAAGTAGATTGCCGCTTTCTCCGTCATCCAAAGCCGACGGCAAAGGCTGAACGTCAATGCGCAGCTCGCCCCGGGCCTCGAGAGAGACCAACCCGGCCAGCACCTGAGTGAGGTGCGGTGAATAGGGTGCTTGGTAGAGACAGACTTCGTACATCTTTACAGTTTATCCGCACCGGCTGAACGCTACTGAGGTGTAGTTCAGGTTCATCCGATCACTACCAATTTACGCCATTCTCTGGGAGAGTTGGCACAACTGCTGGCCGGAGCAACGCATGACGGAATTCGACTACAGCAAAGCTGACCTGCCCATTCGGGAAGATATCAGCACCGCTCACCAAGCCTTCTGGCAGAAGCTGGCAAAACCCGGCGCCTGGTGGAACGGTGCAGAACGGGTTGCCATCGCCCAGGAATCACGAAATGCCCTCTCCTGCAGCTTCTGCAAAGAGCGGAAGGAAGCACTCTCTCCGTACACGCTGAAGGGAGAGCACTTCCACTCAGGCGGCCTGCCATCCAGCGCAACAGACGCAGTGCACCGCATCATTACCGATCAGCAACGGATCACCCGCAGATGGGTAGAGGAGAACGCTGAGTCGGATCTGCCGAAAGGCGCCTATGTGGAGCTGGTTGGCATCGTCGTGGCCACGTTCAGCATCGACGAGTTCCACCGTGCCCTCGACCTTCCCCTGGAAACGTTGCCACAACCGGTTGCGGGCGAGCCTTCGGGATATGTCCCAGCCGTGCTCAGCGAGGACATCGGCTACGTGCCGACGATTCCTGCAGACGGCACCGTCGGCAATGAGGCCGACCTCTGGCCTGCAGGCGGGCGCGCGCCGAACGTGCTTCGGGCGCTGACGCTCGTGCCCGATGCGCTGCGTGACTGGCGCGATCTCAGCAGCGCTCAGTACCTGTCTTTCGAAGGCATGGCCAACTTCGTCAAAGACGAGCATCGCAGCATCAATCGGATGCAGATGGAGCTGGTCGCCGGACGGGTGTCTGCAATCAACCAGTGCTTTTACTGAACCAATGCACACGCCACGATGCTCCGTGTGAGCGCGCAGACCACAGATACCGAAGTAGACCTGCAGGCAATTAACGGCAACGCCGAAAGTGCTGCAATGGGCATCGAGTTCGGTCCGGAGCTCATGCGTTTCGGAACTGCGATCGCAGAGCGCAACCCGACCGACATCGCCGATGCAAGGCAGGCACTGCGGGAAGCCGCGGGCGGCGTGGTGGTCGTGGACGCAGCTGGAGTGGCCGCCAATTTTCAGCGAATGGTGAGAATCGCCGACTCCATCGGCATACCCGTAGACGACATGACCAGCGAACTGGGCCGGGAAATACGTAGCACTCTGGAGCTGGAACGTTTCCCTGGCGCGAAACATTCACTGGCATAATATCCGGACATACCCTGCGAAGAATCAAATGCCCAGAGAAAGCATCAAAGCCACACTCACCAAGCTGCATGAAGAGCTGGCCGGCGTGGAAGATCCCGATCCCGCGCTGAAAGAGCTGCTGCGTGAGGTCGATGAGGATATTCATGCACTCATCGGCGAAGAAGCGCCCGAAGACGACGCCCTGAGCCAGGCTGTGGAGAAGCTCGAAGCGCTGGAAACCCGCTTCGCAGCCCGGTATCCGCAAACCGAGAAGTTCTTTCAGGAGCTCGTTGCTACGCTCGGTCGGTTGGGAATATAGGAACCAGGGAACCCGCAATCATGCCTGCGGCGCTGGCGAGAAATCCCGCAAACTGCGCCGGCAGGGTTGCTTCAGGTGCCACGAACTCCATGCCGAGCCAGACCACGAGACCGAGCAGAATGGAGGCACCGGCACCGGAGTTGTTGGCGCGGGACCAGAACAGGCCCGCAAAGAGCGGCACGAAGGCAGTCGCCATAGTCACTTTGTAGGCATTTTCCACCATCTGATGAATCCCGGTCGCGGACTCGAGAGACCAAAGCGCATAGGCGGTGACACCCACGCAAAACAGGGCCACAACGACGCGGGTGATCCAGAGAAAGCGTTCATCGGTGAGTTTCTCAGTGTTCAGAAACGGCTTCATCAGGTTCTCGGAGATGGTCACGGAGGGCGCCAGCAACGTACCGCTTGCGGTGCTCATGATCACCGACAGCAGAGCACCGAAGAACACAACCTGCGCCAGCATCGGCAAGTGGGTGAAAACAAAGGTCGGAAGCACGTTGAACACGAGACCCAACGCAGTGACCTGCGCGGAGACCCAGCCAAGGTAGGAGAGCGCAATGGCAAGGCTCATTGCGGCCTCGACGGAGCGGTTGAAGCGCCGCCGGTAAAAATCCCCCAGTGTGGTAAGCCCCATGCGATAGAGCGGCCGGGCAAATACAAGGCCAAAGAGCACAAGGCAAAGCGTCGCACCGAACGGGTCAGAGATCGTCCCACCCAGATTTTCATCCAGGAACGTGGCCGGAATGCCAAGCACGGTTTCCGCGCCAAACCAGGTAGCGAACACCATGGCGATCACCACGAACATGGGGAGACTACGGCCGGCGGTAATGTAGTCGCTGGCGTCGTGCACCCTGGTGGCGGCGTAGACGCCGATGCCGATAGAGATCACAAGGTAGACCACAACAAAACCAATCAGGGTCGATGTCACGGTTGCATACTCCGAAACCAATCGTCATGCCTTCGAATTTCAACCCTCGGCATTGTGCAGATAGGTATAGCCTGAAAGAGAGGCTTCATAGAAATCCACCAGCTTCACTCCGTCCCTTGAGCGCAGCGTTCCTTCAGCCACTTTGCGATCCAGCATCTCCTTGACTTTGGAAGCCATGGCGGCCGGGTTGTATTGCATCACCTGAAGAACCTGAGCGGCAGACGATCCGGGCACGAATTCCTCGATATAGAAACCGCTAGGGTCGTCGGCATCGACGAACACGTGCGCCTCATTCAGGCGCCCGAACAGGTTGTGGGTATCCCCCATTACGTCCTGATAGGCACCGGTGAGGAACAGGCCCAGATAGTAAGGTTCATTCTCACCGACTTCATGCAGCGGCAGAGTCGGAGTGGTGCTCTGCGGACCGATGAACTGGACGATGCGGCCATCACTGTCGCAGGTGATGTCGGCCAGCGTGCCCTTTTTTGTCGGCGGCTCATCCAATCTCGATAGAGGCACCACGGGTAGTACCTGATCGATGGCCCAGACGTCGGCGGCGGACTGAAAGAGCGAGAAATTGCACAAGTACTGAGACTTGATGGCGACCTGCATCTCAGCCAGCTCTTCAGGCACATGATCCATCGTATCCAGCATGCTGGCGATACTGCTCACAACGCGCCAGTAAAGCGTTTCGGCGCGTGCCAGCTCCTCGAGCTTGAGAATGCCGAGCTTGAACGCGTGATAAACGTCGCTCAGCAGCACCGAGGCGTGGTGATAACTATCCTGGTAGTTCTGCTCATCGTGGAGGCCGCTGAGCAGATCCCGGAGGTTGCTGACAAGGATGTGCTCGCCCTCTACCGGGCCCATGGCCACCGGGTTGGCGTTGTTGGAAATTTCCCCGATGACTTCCATCACCACGCAGGAGTGATGAGCGGAAACCGCACGTCCGCTTTCGCTGACGAGCGTTGGGTGCGGTACGTCTTCCAGATCGCAAATCTGCTTGATGTCGAAAACCACTCCATCAGCGTAGTCGGCCATGGAGTAATTCATGGACGAATGGTTGTTCGAGCGGCTGCCTTCGTAGTCCACGGCGAGACCGCCGCCGATATCTAGATAGTTCAGCGGGACGCCGCGCTTGAAGAGCCTTGCGTAGATTCGTGCCGCTTCCTGAACGGCCTCCTTCACAAACCGGATGTCCGAGAGCTGGCTGCCGATGTGGAAATGCAGTAGCTGGATACTTTCTCCATAACCGCGGGCATTGATGAGATCGATGGCGTTGAGCATGCCGGAGATGGGCAGACCGAACTTAGCCCGCTCTCCGCTGGAGTGGCTCCAACGCCCCTCGGCCTTGGTCCGCATCTTGATACGCAAACCGATCAGCGGCTCGATGTTCATCTCATCGGCAAGCCGCAGCAGTGTTTCGATCTCGCCAAATTCCTCGATCACCACAATGACCTTGCGCCCGATCTTTCGGCCAAGGAGCGCAAGGCGCATGTAGTCTGCGTCTTTGTAGCCGTTGCAGATGATCAGCGCGTCTTCCGGCAGGTCGTAGGTGAGCACCGCCATCAGTTCCGGTTTAGACCCGGCCTCCAGCCCATAATTGTAGGGCCGGCCAGCCGCCACCACTTCGTCGACTACTTCCCGCATCTGGTTGACTTTGATCGGGTAGACGCCTCTGTAGGGTGCGTCGTAGTCATTGTTGGCAATAGCGGTTACGAACGTATCGTTGAGCTGACGAACCCGATGCTTCAGAACATCGTGAAAGCGCAGGACGACAGGCAACTGCACGCCATCCGCGCGCAGTTCGTTGACCACGTCGATCAGGGCGATGGGCTGCTGCCCACCAGCCACATCGGGAACCGCCAGAAGCTTCCCATCGTCGCCGACGCCAAAATACCCGTCGCTCCAGCAGGGAATGCCATACAGCTCTTCTGCATCATTGATCGTCCAATCGGTCACTAGTTACTCCGATCTAAGAAGAGGCGGATGCCAGGCGCTCGGCTGCCGCGAGCAGGTAGAGAAACTCCAGCGCCAGAGTAGCGCCGGCAAGCGATGTGATCTCCGCATGATCGTAGGGCGGCGCCACTTCCACAACGTCGAAACCGCAGAGATTGAGAGACGCCAGTGCTCGAACAATCCTCAGCGCCCGATCGGAACTCAACCCGCCAACCACCGGTGTTCCCGTACCTGGCGCGAACGCCGGATCAAGACAATCGATGTCGAACGTCAGATAGGCAGGTGCATCGCCAACCCGCGAGTGGATACGCTGAACACAGTCGGCAACGTCATGCTCGTTTACCCAGCCAGCATCCAGCACCTCGAAGGGATGTTCACTGCACTCGTAAGCGGTACGGATACCGATCTGCACTGATCGTTCAGGCAACAGCAGACCTTCCTCCAGGGCCCGAAGGAACATGGTGCCGTGATCAAACTCACCACCTTCTCCGTAGGTATCGGTATGGGCATCAAAATGAATGAGGGCCAGCGGGCCATGGTGGGCTGCATGGGCACGAAGCAGCGGCAGCGATATGTAGTGATCGCCGCCCAGCGTGATCAGGCGTTTACCCGTTGCAACCACTTGTCGTGCCCGCTGTTCGAGACGATCGGCGAATGCGCGCGGGTCTCCCACCGCGTGCGGGATATCTCCCAGATCAGCCGCCTGCAGATAGTCTCCAGCATTGAAATCCCACGGCCAGCGGGCTTCCTCCCAGGCGAGATTTGCCGAAGCCTGGCGGATAGCGCCCGGGCCGCCGCGCGAACCGGAACGGCCTGTGGTGGCGAGATCGAATGGCGCGCCGAGGATCAGCGCTTTTGCGGTTGAGGTCGCGGGATCAGAGCATTGCGGAAAGTGCAGGAACGTCGGACAGCTGGTGAACAGCGGCAGATCAGAGGCCATCGAGCGGAATCATCAAAGCAGGCGTCCGAAAGCGGTGAATTTTCCGCGAGCATATCACCGCTTTCGGGGAAGCAGAATATGAAAAATAGCCCTCTGAAAAATTGCTTCTCCCCCCGCTCTAACGGGTCGCCAGCTCAATCGGGGGTATCTCGTACTCTCCGAAAACGACTGCGATTGCGACCGCCATCAAAGCCCGCAGCGATTTACAGAGCCGCGCGAGAAGCCCTTCCTGCTACAAGCGACTATCCTGAAGCGGGCCAGCAGGGCGATGCGCATCGTAGATGTGGTTGACCCAGGCAATCGTAGAGTGCGAGGCGTTGAGCGCGAGTACGCTCTGTACAGATTGCGGAATGGGGCGTGGCCGCTTCATCGCCCGGTGCGACACATTGGCGATGGGGGCAAGAAGTGCGGCTGCAGCGAGGTCTGCTACCGAGAATGTATCTCCTACAAGGTAGCCTGTGTCTCGGGTTTGCTCGGCAATGCGATCCAGCCAGTCTCTAGTGGCGGTTTTACAACGAGCAACGTTTTCGGGTGTAACGCCGTTGCCTCTGGCGATAACCCCACGAGCAACAGGGAACATCGCCCTGTAACCAAGCCGTTTGGCCAGCCCCTTGCCACCGGCAAACATGTTGCAGAGATAGGACCCTTCATTGACCAGAGCAGAAAAGAGCAACGTGCGTACGTCCGGTCCGAGGCTTGCATCCATCTCCTTCTGCAGTGCGAGGGCCTGCTCTCGGAGCCCTGGATCCACCGGATACAGGGGCGGTTGCGGATGGCGTGCTTCCAGGTGGTCGATGATTGCGGCGGAACCCGCGATGACCTCGCCATCTATCTCCAGCACCGGGGTTTGCGTCTGACCGCTGAGCCTTTTCATCGCGCCCACATGTGGGCCAGGCAGGTATGTCTCTCGCTGGTGTTCAATCCCTTTGACGTCAAGCACCCAACGTGCTTTCTCATTGAAATGCGAATAGGCGAACTGATGCAGAGTGACCGTCATGACCATTCTCCTGATCGATATTGACCATCATGTAAAACCAACCGGCAAGCTCTTACCCGCCCGTTCACTCTGCCATACGTTGAGCCTCCAGATAGCGGTTGCCCGTCTGGCTACCATCAAAGCCGGCGGTGATTTCCAGAACCGCGTGACCATGATGCACACGGCCGAACTCGTCTACGGCACGCACGGTCACCGTGTGAGTGCCGGGCGCGATGGTATCGTCCAGATCCCCTTCAAACAGGTGGGTAGAAACCGTCGCTTCTACCCAGGACTTCTTCTCGCTGCGATGCCGTTCGTACTGCTCGATCATGTATGGGTCTCTACGCAATGAACGCCTGAGCAACCGATATTCACCATCATCGACGCGATAGGCGACTTCAGATTTCGGCCCGCCGTCGAACAGGTTGACCACAATGGCGGCCGCGGGGAGTTCATCCTGCGACATACGCCCATCAAGCAGCTGACCGGGCTGAAAGTCTCGGAGCCCATCCGCCCGCAACTGATGGTGGGCAACGTCGAACACAATACGCATCTGCTCACCGGCCGGACGGTTTGCGCCTTTGAAACGCACGCTCACATCCGTGGAGTCGACCTCGAGGATGTGGTAACCGTTGGGCGTACCGTCGCGCTGGTTGCTTACCGCGACACCCCGCTCGTCAAACGGCCCGCTCCACCAGGCACCGGACACGGTCGCCAGCACATGGTGGTGAAAGGTCCCCGGGCCGGGAAAGCCTTCGTCCTTGCCGAAGTAGACGTGATCCGTGGTA
>JAUIKX010000335.1 GCA_030430515.1 Gammaproteobacteria bacterium
CAACAGAGCACCGAAGACCCTGGCGTCGATGTATCGCCTGAAGATGTGGCGATCCAGATGTACACCAGCGGCACCACAGGCCACCCTAAAGGCGTTCAGCTCACCCAGAGCTGCTTCTTCGGTCTGCAGCTCTCGCCACCCGCGGACGATATGCAATGGAACGACTGGACGGAAGACGACGTGAGCCTCGTGGCGATGCCCAGCTTTCACATCGGCGGTGTGGGTTACGGCATCTGGGGGCTGTATGGTGGCGCTCGCCTGGTGATCACACCGGAATTCGAGCCTGCCGAGGCGCTGGAGATCATCGAACGCGAAGGCATTACGAAGACATTCATGGTGCCAGCCGCAATCCGCATGTGCGTGCAGCACCCAAAGGCAGCCTCCACCGATTTCTCCAGGCTCGGCTTCGTCATGTACGGCGCCTCACCCATCCCGCTGGATCTGCTTCGCGATGCGCTGGCCACCTTCCAATGCGGCTTCGTGCAACTGTACGGCATGACCGAAACCACAGGCGCCGCCACCTACCTGCCGCCTCAGGACCACAACGTAGAGGGCAACGAGCGCATGCGCTCTGCCGGCAAGCCCTATCCCGGGGTGAAGATCAAAATCGTCGACGAGAGCAATCAGCCTCTCGGCACGCGCGAGGTCGGAGAGATCTGCATCTACTCACCCGTGAATATGCTGGGCTACTGGAACCTCCCGGAAGCGACGGAAAAGACCCTCATCGACGGCTACGTGCACACGGGTGATGCGGGCTATCTCGACGAAGACGGCTACGTCTACGTGCATGATCGGGTAAAGGACATGATCGTGAGCGGTGGTGAGAACGTCTATCCGGCGGAGGTGGAGAGCGCCATGTTCGGCCATCCAGGCATCGCCGATATCGCCGTGATCGGCGTGCCGGACGAGCGATGGGGAGAGGCGGTGAAAGCCGTCGTGGTGCGCACACCGGGTACCGATGCCACCGAAGATCAGCTCATCGGCTATGCGCGTGAACGCATCGCCGCCTACAAGTGTCCGAAATCCATCGACTTCATCGACGAATTGCCTCGCAACCCGTCGGGCAAAGTGCTGAAACGGGAACTCAGGGAGCCATACTGGAAGGGGATGGAACGGCGCGTAAACTGAACCATGATCACGGTCCTGGCAGTCATCGGCCTGGTGCTGGTTCTGAGCCCACCAGCCAACGCGCTGTGCAGGCGCCTCGGCATCCCGGGCTCGGCCGGCTACATAATACTGGGACTCATCCTCGGCACCGTACTCAGAGCAACCGCCGAATACGACAACGAGTTGGATGCAGGCCTGGCCGTTCTCGCCCAGCTCGGCATCGTCGCTCTGCTGTTCCGGGTCGGGCTTAGAAGCCACACCAGCGCACTGCTCGAGAAGTTGCCTAGCGCAAGCCTGATCTGGGTGGGCAACGTCGCGTTGAGCGCAGCTTCCGGATATCTGGTGGCGCACTTCGTACTGGACGCATCGTTCACCACCAGCCTCATCGTTGCCACCGCTTTCAGCGCCACCAGCATCGCCATATCCGCTGCCGCGTGGGACGAAGCGGGACAGCTCACGAGCTCAAACGGACAGCTCCTGCTGGATGTCGCAGAACTGGACGATCTGTCGGCCGCGATATTTCTCGCCGTACTGGTGGGTGTTCTGCTTGCTCTGGACAATGGCCACACAGACATCACGACTGCCGCCGCACAGACGAGCATCGAACTCTTCGCCAAACTGACCGCATTCATTGTCGGGTGCTTTGTTTTCGCACGTTTCATAGAACCTCGTTTTACCCGCTTCAACATGAGGTTCGACGGTTCCGGGGCAATGATAACGCTATCGATTCTCGGCATGGGGCTGCTCATTGCGGCCATTGGCGGATTTCTGGGCTTTTCGCTCGCGATCGGAGCGCTGTTTGCCGGCCTCGCGTTCAGCCGCGATCCGGAGTCGGTTCGTGAAGAAGGCCGGTTTCAGTACTTCTACGACTTTCTGACGCCTTTCTTTTTCGTCTACATCGGCCTGCAGACCGACCTCACGCTGGTGCTTTCAGAGCTGGCGCTCGGCTGCATGCTGCTTGCGGCCGCCGTGCTGTCGAAGGTCATAGGCACCTACCTTCCCGCACTGCTGTCCGTCAGCCGAGAAGATGCACTGACGCTGGGACTGAGCATGATGCCACGAGCGGAAATCGCCCTGGTGGTGCTCGTTGAGGCCAGAGCGGTGAACGACGCCTACGTGCCGGATGAGCTGTTTGCCGCAATGATTTTCGTATCACTCGCCACGTGCATACTCACGCCCATCTTGGTCCGCAGGCGTCTGACCAACTGAACTTACCAGACGTTGTGTTGCTGCAGCTCGTTGCGGCCCACCACCATGTGATGCACCTCATCCGGACCATCGGCGAAGCGCAGATAACGCTGCGTGGCATACATATCCGCTAATGGCGTCCACTTGGACAGGCCGGTTGCGCCATGCATCTGAATCGCAGCGTCGATGATCTGACACACCTTCTCCGGCACCATGGCTTTGACAGCACTGATGTAGACCCTGGCTTCCCGGTTACCCAGCACGTCCATGGCCTTCGCTGCCTGGAGAACCGCAAGCCGCATCGCGTTGGCTTCGATGCGCGCCCGGGAGATCACCTCCACATTCTTACCGAGCTTTGCGATGGGCTTACCGAATGCCTCACGCGTACCGGCACGTTTCACCATGAGCTCGATGGCCTTCTCCGCCGCACCCAGCGAACGCATGCAGTGATGGATGCGTCCCGGCCCCAGACGAAGCTGCGATATCTCGAAACCCCGGCCTTCGCCCAGGAGGATATTTTCCTTGGGGACGCGCACATTGTTGAAACGCATGTGCATGTGACCGTGCGGGGCATGGACATCGCCGAAAACATCCATCGGGCCGAGGATCTCGACGCCTGGTGTGTCTTTCGGCACCAGTATCTGCGACTGCTGACGGTTCGGTGCCGCATCCGGGCTCGTTTTGACCATGACGATCATGATTTTGCAGCGCGGGTCGGCCACGTTGGAGATCCAGTACTTCTCACCGTTGATGACCCACTCGTCTCCGTCAAGCACCGCGCTGGTGCTCACGTTCTTGGCGTCGCTGGAAGGTTGCCCCGGCTCCGTCATCACGTAAGCGGAGCGGATCTCGCCGTTCAGCAGCGGTTCGAGCCACTGCGCTTTCTGCTCTGGTGTACCAACATGTTCGAGCACCTCCATATTGCCGG
>JAUIKX010000336.1 GCA_030430515.1 Gammaproteobacteria bacterium
CGCAGATCGGCAGGAACTACAATCAGTTGGCGGCAAAGCTGCAGACGACCATTTCTGAGGTTTCGGAAATTGCCGAGCGCATCGGTGAGCAGGGGGAACGGATGGCGGAGATATCCCGGTCCTCTGATGCCAACCTGACCAGCCAGAAATCCGAAGTCGAACAGCTCGCAAGCGCCATTACCGAATTAGCATCCACGGTGCAGGAGGTTGCCCGGAGCGCGACATCTGCATCGAACTTTGCGAAGGACTCGGACTCGCTCGCAAGCGAAGGTGCGCGGGTGGTCAACGTCGTAACTGAAACCATCAACGGTCTGGCTGGCGAAGTGAAGACTGCCGGTGAAGTGATTGCACGACTCGAAAATGAGTCTGCGAACATCGGTACGGTGCTCGAGGTGATTCGCGACATCGCCGAGCAGACCAATCTCCTGGCGCTCAATGCCACCATCGAATCTGCGCGTGCCGGAGAGCACGGACGGGGTTTTGCGGTCGTTGCGGAAGAAGTTCGCACTCTGGCCAGCAAAACACACGAGTCGACCGAAGAGATTCAGGAGATGATCATCGGCTTGCAGAAGTCAGCTGTCGATGCAGTGCAGGTCACCAATCAGAGCCAGGAAAAGGCAGAACTTGCCGTCAGTCAGGCAGAGAAAGCGAGGGAAACGCTCTCGCAGATATCCGAGTCGGCAACGTCCATCAACGAGATGAATCTGTCCATCGCCGGAGCCGCAGAAGAACAGGGAAGCTGCGCTGCGGAGATCAGCCGGAACCTGGAGACCATGAATCAGCTGTCGTCGGAGAATGCCGAGGCTGCTGGGGAAGTGTCCGCCACCAGCGAAGCGCTCAGTGCAATGGCTTCGACTCTGCGCGAAACGGTTAACCGCTTCAGGGCCGCCTGAGGCCGGTCGAAATGCGGGCGGCGTGTCCACGGACCGCCCACTTCCGCAATCAGTAGCTTCGGGGCAGTCCCAGAACGTTCTGACTGACGAAGTTGAGCACCATGTTGTTGGATATCGGTGCGGTTCTCCACAGACGGACTTCCCGCCATTTGCGTTCGATCTGATACTCCTTGGCGAACGCAAAACCGCCGAAGGTCTGAAACGTTTCGTCTGCTGCCTTCCAGGCCGCTTCCGAGGCCAGGTATTTGGCGATGTTCGCTGCCGCGCCGCAATCCTGGCCGCTGTCGTACAGCGCGGATGCTTTGCGGATCATCATCTCTGCCGCTTCCAACTGTGCGTAGGCCTCGGCCAGCGGGAAGGCGATGCCTTGATTGCTGCCGATGGGATTGCCGAACACCACCCGTTCGTTGGCGTAGTTCACGCCTTTGTCGAGAAAGTACCGGCCATCGCCCAGCGCTTCGGAGGCGATGAGAATGCGCTCGGCGTTCATGCCGCTGAGAATGTTCCTGAATCCGCTGCCTTCTTCACCCACCAGGCTGTCGGCAGGTATCACCATGTCGTCGAAGAAAACCTCGGTGGTGTTGTGGTTGATCATGGTCGGAATGGAGCGGATCTCGCATCCTTTGCCGCGTACCTCGCGAAGATCCACCAGAAATGTCGATAAGCCCTGGGTGCGCTTTGTGACCTGATCCGTCGGCGTGGTGCGGGCGAGCAGCAGCATGAGATCCGATTGGTGGGCCCGGCTGGTCCAGATTTTCTGGCCCGTTACGCGGTAGGTATCACCGTCCCGCTCCGCTCTTGTTTTCAGCTGGGTGGTATCCGAGCCGGTTGTCGGCTCGGTGACTCCGAAGGCCTGCAGCCGCAGGGTACCTGCGGCAATCTCCGGCAGGTATCTGCGTTTCTGCTCGTCGCTGCCGTGACGGAGCACCGTGCCCATGGTGTACATCTGTGCGTGGCAGGCGGCGGCAGAGCAGCCGTTTGCGTGGATGGTTTCGAGAATCACAGAGGCCGCGCGTATGGGCAGGCCCGCGCCGCCATATTCCTCGGGGATCAGCGCGGCCAGGTAGCCGGACTCCGTCAAAGCGTCGACGAACTCGTGGGGGTACTCGGCGGCTTCATCCAGCTTCTGCCAGTACTCACCCGGAAACCCCTGGCAGATCCGTGCAACCTGATCGCGGATGTCTGCGTAGTCGGTGCCGTAGTCCAGTGTCTGCATTGATGTTCCCTTTGCGAATTCGTGTTCCCGGCATGATAGTTTACGGAAAACTCGAAGCTATGCGTTATGACAGAAATCGACATCGAACATCTCAAGTCCTGGACCGGAAAGCAGGAAGTGTTGGAAGACCCGATCGCGCCTTTTTCCGCACGCGCCTTTGCCGCAGCGCTTGATCATGAGGTTCTGCCGGCAGCGGGGGATTGCCTGCCCCTGTTCTGGCAGTGGATCCACTTTCTGCCTACGCCCCGAGCTTCAGGTACGGGTGCTGATGGACACCCCCTGAAGGGCGGCTTTCTCCCGCCTGTGCCGTTACCCCGACGCATGTGGGCGTCGAGCGATATGTCTCTGCACGCACCTCTGGTCATCGGTACACCGGCGACCAGGACATCGACCATCGAGTCGGTAGATCTCAAGGCGGGCAAGAGCGGCTCGCTGATTTTCGTCAACGTCGGGCACGAGTTTTCGCAGAACGGTGCGCTGTGTATCAGCGACCGGCAGACCATCGTCTATCGCGATATGCCGGAAGGTCCGGCGCCACTGCCGCCGGGTGGTGCACCTGAGAGGGCGGCAGAGTTTTCTCGTACTGTTGTTCCGGACCCGGTGCTGCTGTTCCGGTTTTCGGCGCTCATGTACAACGGTCATCGCATTCACTATGACCGTGACTATGCGGTGAACGAGGAGTTCTACCCGGCGCTCGTGGTCCAGGGGCCATTGCTCGCCAGCATGTTGCTGGATCTGCTCAGTTCAGAAGTGCCGGACTTCACGGTTGCGCGCTTTCGCTTTCGTGCCACGAGGCCGACGTTTGATGATCAGCCTTTTCAGCTTCAGGGCTGTCGAGACGGTGACACCGTGCACCTGTGGACCCTGGATCACGAGGGCTTCGTCGGGGTGAGTGCTACTGCAAGCGCACCTCAGAAGTAGATCGACGAGAGGGTCCAGGTCAGGGTGATCCACATGAGGATCGTCAGCGGGATGCCCACCCGCAGGAACTCGGTAAAGGTGTAGTTGCCCGCGTTCATCACCAGCAGGTTCGTCTGGTACGCCATTGGCGTGGCGAAGCTCATGTTGGCGCCGAACAGTACGGCCAGCA
>JAUIKX010000337.1 GCA_030430515.1 Gammaproteobacteria bacterium
GCATCATGCCCAGGCGCTGCACCCAGGCGTCGGTCCAGGCCTTGATCTTCCAGATATCTTCTTCGGGTACACCCATCTGCTGGCCGATGACGATCAGCGGCAGCGGCACCGCATACTGTTTGATCCAGTCGCAGCGCCCGTCGTCCACAAATGCGTCGATGAGCTTGTACGCGGTATCCCGCACGAACGGATCCAGACCGTCGATCTTCTTTGGTCGGAATGCCTCGTTGAACATGGCCCGCATCTGTTTGTGATTGGGGTCGTCGCGTCCGGCAAGCGTGGCGGCGGGTACCCAGCCGTTTTCCTTGTACAGCGTCTGCATGCGCTGGGCGCGTTCCTGGTCGAGGCGGTTGCGGCTGCCGCCCTGACCACCAGCCATGTTGTTGCTGAAACGCTTGGGGTCGAGCAGCACGTCGCGCAGATCGTCGAAACGGCTGATTACATAGAAACCTGTCACCGGGTCACGCCACACGGGCGCCTCGTCGCGCAGCAACTCGTAGGCGTGGAAAGGGCAGTTCTGCATGCCCTGGTCAAGAAAGTTGATTTCATCGGCCGTATTCGGCACGACCGGCTCGTACGGTGTCTTGCTCATGGTCCCCCCTGCGGCGACGCGGACGGTTGTGCGTCCGGTGCGTCGCGAGTAGTCTAAATGAAATTATTGAACCACGGTACAACTCTGGGGGGAGGGGGCCATGACGATGGGAACGGAGGGATCCATGACGTTGGAAGAGATGCTCGTCAAGGAGACCATCAAGGAGCTGCGCATCATGTACAGCCACTACTTTGATGGGAAAGACATCGATGGCCTCGCGAGCCTGTTCACGGACGATGCGGTGTGCGAGTTCGGGCCGGACTACGGTGGCGACTGGGTAGGCCGTGCGCAGATACGTGAAAATTACTCGGCGTACCTGCTCACTGATGCGCCACCCTTCGAGGTGCTGCACTCGGTTACCAATCCGTGGATTCGTCTCATCGACGACGACACAGCCAACGGACGCTGGTATCTGCACGACCTGCGTACCAAGGAAGGCGAGGAAAACCCGCTGATTCTTTACGGGATCTACGACGACTTGTACAAACGCATCGACGGACGGTGGTTCATTCATCGTACGCGTATAGATTTTCTCTGGCCGAAGCGCCACTACACCGGCTTCCGGGAGTTTTGAGATGAGTGTGTCGCTAACCGGCAAGCGCGCCATTGTTACGGGGGCCGCTGTCGGCATCGGCACGGCGTACGCAGAAGCACTCGCCGCGGAGGGTGTGCACGTCGCGGTATGCGATGTGCGTCCCGAGATCATGGCGTTACCTGGCTTGTTGAAAGGTGAGGGCGTGCAGGCGGTAGCCTGGCAGGCGGATGTATCGAAGCCGGAGGATGTGCGCCGGGTGGTCGACGGTACCATTGAGGCGTTCGGCGGTATCGACATCCTGATCAACAACGCGGGTGTCGTCTGGCAGACCCACCCGGATGATGATCTCGACAAGACCCTCGCCGACTACGAGGCGATCGTCGGCACCAATCTGCTGGGTGAGTTCCTGATGGGGCGCGCCGTCATAAGCCAGATGCTGGAGCAGGGCACCGGCGGCGAGATCGTCAACGTGGCGACGGACCACATGGTGACCTGCGGGTCTCCCTTCGAACTCTGCCCGAAGCTGCCCACTTGCCCCTGGGCGGATGCGCCGCGGCCTACGGGCGGCGGCGATGTCATGGATCTCTACGATGCTTCCAAGTGGGGTCTCGACTTCTTCGGCTACCCGCAGGACCGTGCAGAGGAGAACGACGAGCAGCGTGAAACGGTCGATACCTGGATGGCCAAGGAAGACACGGCTCAGGTCGTCATTGAGCTTCTCAAGGAAGGGCCGCGCGGACGCAACGCGCAGAATCTGAATCTGTGCGTCGGCAGGCCGGTGTGCCTTGAGCCTGCGCTGCCGCACCGTTACATCAAAGCGGAGACCGTCGATGCTTGAGGGTCGTATTGCAATCGTCAGCGGCGCAGCGCAAGGGCTCGGCGCCGGTTTTACCAGGGCCCTGAGCGAGCAGGGCGTTCGTGTGCTGGCGTTCGATCGCCAGGAAGCGGTGGAGGCCATGGCTGCCGAGGTGCAGGCCGACACCGGTGTGCAGGTGCTGCCAGTGGTGGCGGACGCGGCACAGCGCGCCGATTGCGAGCGGGTGGTGCAGACCGCGGTGGATACGTTTGGCGGCGTTGATATTCTTGTGAACAACGCTGGCACATGGCGGCGGACACCGGTTGATAGCTCGTTCGAGCAGGCGGTGGAGGACTGGCACTACATCATGGATACCAACTTTCTTGGTGTACTCATGCTGTCCAGATTGTGCGTTCCGCTCATGCGCGCTCGTGGCGGTGGCGATATTGTCAATATCAGCACGTACTACGTGCTGCCTGCCCGTGGCGATGGCACGAACCAGCCGGAAACAGACCTGTACAACGCCTCCAAGTGGGCACTCAATGGCTTTACGGACGCCTGGTCAAAGGCGCTCGCGGAAGATCACATCCGCGTCAATGGTCTCTGCATGGGGGCAGTAGATACGCCGATGCTTCGGGGCTTTTTCCCGGGCGGTGAGCTGCCGGGGGACCTTGGTGCATCGGTGATGCAGCCGGCGCAGCTTGGCCAGCTGCTCATCGATCTGATCAACGATGGTCGCAGCGGTGAGAACATCGGCGCCTGGGTAGGCGAGCCGGTAGTGCTGCCGGAACCGGCGGCTGCGCATCGGAAGATTTCAGGCTAGACTGCGTTTCCGTCAGTCACCCACCCGGGGTGCCTTAAGGAGTACACACAGGACCATGCGCAACTAACCAGAGTCAGGAATCCAGTAATGACTTTGGAGGGCGTATGTCCAATATCCTCTTGCGGGGCGTGGAGTTCTCCTACCCCGGCTCTCAGAACATTTTCAACGATCTCGACCTGACGCTGGCGAGCGATTGGCGCGTCGCACTCGTCGGCCGCAACGGCCGTGGAAAAACCACGTTGCTGCGTTTGTTGGCGGGTGAGTTGCAGCCTATCCGGGGCAGCATCGAACACGATCTGCGCATGCACCGTTTTCCCACGCCGCCTCAGGCGGGCGTTACGGCGTTTCAGGCAGCGCTCGATGCGGCCGGTCCTTACCGCTTGCTGGAGGACCGTCTGCAGCGCAGCCTCGAGCGCGGGGACATCGATGCATACGCCGACATG
>JAUIKX010000338.1 GCA_030430515.1 Gammaproteobacteria bacterium
GTCCCGACGTCTCGGCCATCAGAAGAACCGATATCAGCGTGAGCACCGACGCGAGCGCCATGTAAGCAGAGACCCAGACCGTGCCGTGATTCGCCCACAGATAGGTCGCGATGGTCGGCGCCAGGCCACCGCCGACGATGGCGCCGAGCTGATATCCCAGCGAGGCGCCTGAGTAACGAACGTGGGTGGAGAAAAGCTCAGCGAGAAACGCCGCCTGGGGACCGTACATCATGCTTAGAAAGCCCTGACCGACACCAATGGCAACGACGATCCAGAGAAAGCTGCCTGTGTCCACCATCGGGAAGAGCACAAACGCCCAGAAACCAAGCAGCACGGCGCCGGCAATGTACACGCCCTTGCGGCCGTGCCGGTCAGACCATGCAGAAGCCAGAAACAGCACCGGAATCTGCACCAGCGAGCCTGCCAGGACGGCCATCAGCATGAGGTCCCGCGACAGGCCGAGACCTGCTTCGTTACTGCCATAAGCAACAATCCAGGCCACGAAGATGTAGAAGCTCACCTGCACCGACAGAAAGGCGCCCGCGCCGAGCACGATTTCCCGCGGATGCAGCCGCAGTGCTTCCAGTATGGGCGAGCGTCCGGTTGGCTGCGGCGCATCGGCGTGCGCCTCGAGGCTGGCCGCTTCGAGCTCGCGAAATGCTTCGGTATCTTCCAGGTGAAGCTGCACGTAGGTGCTGAGCGCAATGAGCGCCACGCTGGCAAGAAACGGCAGGCGCCAGCCCCACTCCGAAAATGCCTCATCCGGAACAAGCGCGCTGACCAGCAGGAATGACAGGTTCGCAAGGATGATGCCGACCGGCGCCCCTGCCTGCGCGAAGGCCCCGTAAAACCCTCGCTGATCAGGCGGCGCATTCTCGGTGACGAGCAGCATCGCCCCACCCCACTGTCCGCCGACCGCAAGCCCCTGCACGAAGCGCAGAAGCGTCAGCGCGAGCGGTGCGGCGATGCCGATGGATTCATAGGTCGGCAGAAGACCGATCAGGGTGGTGCCGACACCCATCATCATGAGCGCGGTTACCAGGGCTTTTTTGCGGCCCACGCGATCACCAAAGTGGCCAAAGATGATGCCGCCGATCGGTCGGGCGATGAAACCCACCGCGAACGTGCCGAAAGAGGCGATGAGCGCCACCATTTCCGGCATGTCCGCCGGAAAAAATGCCTGCGGGAAGATCAGCGCGGCAGCCGTGCCGTAGATGAAGAAGTCGTACCATTCGATGCTGGTACCCGCGAGCGACGTCATCGCCACCCGGCGCATTGAGCTAACCGAAGCCATAGATCTTTTCCTCCTCTCTCAGCCAACCTCTTAACACCACTTTCACGATAAGTCGAATAGCACCGCTCGTGTCGGGGCTCTTATAATCCGGCGACTCATCAGGCGGCTAAGTTCATGCAGGAAATCAGCTATCCATTCGAGGAGCACCCGGCTCCCGGCAAAACCCAGGAAGTGGCGCCCGGCGTTCGCTGGCTCACCATGCCCATGGGTGGATCGCTGAACCACATCAACCTGTATCTGATCGAAGATCGCAGCGGCTGGTGGGTCGTCGACACAGGGCTGGCGCTCGATCGCGTCGCGGCGCTGTGGCATGAAATCTTCGACAAAGAGCTTGGCGGCAAGCCTGTCGTCGGCGTGATCTGTACGCACTTTCATCCCGACCATACGGGGCAGGCGACCATGATCACCGATCACTTCCGCTGCACCTTCTACATGACCCGGGGCGAGTACTATCAGGCCCGCGCGTTCAGCGGCGGACCGGGCAGCAGCCATTCAAGCTGGCGAGGCCTCGAGTTCTACAAGCGCGCCGGCATGCCCGACGACTACGTCGAACAGTTGCAGACCATGTGGCAGCAGCGGTCGAGCGACGGCATGAGCATGCGTGAGATGCCTTCGGGCTTTCATGCGCTCGAGCATGGTGACGTGCTGGAGATCGGCGGCCGCTCATGGCAGGTTGCCGTGGGCCGCGGCCATTCCCCTGAACACGCCTGTCTGTACTGCGCGGAGCTCGACATCATGCTGTCGGGCGACCAGATTCTGCCGGTGATTACGAGCAATGTGAGCGTGCACCCGACCGAACCGGACGCCAACCCGCTCAACCAGTGGATGCAGTCGCTGGATGCCTTCCGCCGCACGCCCGACGACACCCTCATACTGCCCGCGCACAACCTGCCGTTTTACGGCGTGCGCACCCGCCTTCGCGATCTGATGGATCATCACGAGGACCGCATGCTCGCTGTGGAAGAAGCCTGCATCGAGCCGAAGACCGCCAACGACATGCTGCCGGTGCTCTTTTCGCGAAAGCTCGATCCGCGGCAGACCATGATGGCGCTTGGTGAGGCCATCGCGCACCTGCACCTGCTCATGCACCGCAACCGGGTAGAACGGACCCTCCATGAAGATGGTCTGTACCGGTACCGCTCCATCGATCCGAAGCTATCGCAACGCTCACACCCGCACGGCGGCCCGAGCGACGCACCGCAGCTGGTGTAGGACGCTGAACGCTCGCACCCGCATTGCGGAGATCACATTCAAACTTCTGCGATGGGCCAACGATCACCTGCCGCCCGGCATTCGCTCCTTCATCGGGCTGCTGTTCATGATCGGCGGCGTGCTGGGTTTTCTACCGATACTCGGCTTCTGGATGCTGCCGCTCGGTGTGGCCTTCATCATGCTGGATATACCGCCGATGCGGGCCCGCATTCACCGCTGGATGGTGCAGCTGCATGAGACGGCCTATCCAGGTGAGCACTATGACCCGAATGAGGGTCCGTCAGACTCCACGTCCAGCCAGTAACCGCCCTGGTCGTAGTGTTTGACGTGGCCGGCCGTTGGCGTGGCGAAATGCGTGCCGATGATCAGCACCTCGGAATCCACATACTTCTTCAGAAGGTCGTTGCGGGTGGCCTCGCCCTGCGCCTGATCGTAGTCGGCGCTGCTGCACCAGTCGGTACGCGTCATCTGACAGGGATGATGAATACAGTCGCCGGTAATCAGCGCTTCTTCACCATCCGAAGAGATGTGAACGCTCACATGCCCGGGCGTGTGGCCCGGTGTGGGTTCGAGCCCGACCTCTGCGCACAGCCGATGATCCTCAGATACATAGTCCATGAGCCCTGCATCGACAATCGGCCGTACCGAGTCGGCAATGACGGGGCCGTAACCGGCTTCATCT